>JAJXVM010000035.1 GCA_021782135.1 Myxococcales bacterium
CAGGGCCGCGGTCGCGGCGACCGCCCGCGCGAGGAGCGACGCCGGCCCGAGGGCGAGCGGGCCGCGAGGCCGCCCGCCGACATCGAGCCGCCCCCCATGCCGGACCTGCCCGTCCCCGACGAGGGCTCCTTCGCCGACATGTTCGCCGAGGCCGAGACCGCCCCCCGCCGCAAGTTCCAGGTGGGCGAGAAGGTCGCCGGCAAGATCCTGCAGATCGGCCACGACGTGGCGTTCCTCGAGCTCGGCTCCGGCACCGCCGAGGGCATGATCGAGGTCGTCGAGCTGAAGGACGAGTCGGGCCAGGTGACCGCCCAGGTCGGCGACATCGTCGACGGCGTGGTGGTGAAGGGCGGCGAGCGCGGGGTGGTGATCTCGAAGGGGCGCGGCCAGCACAGGGGCCACGACCGCGAGGCGCTGGTGGAGGCGGCCCGCACCGGCCTGCCCGTCGAGGGCGTGGTGAAGGCCGCCAACAAGGGCGGGCTCGAGGTGGAGGTGATGGGGCAGCGGGCCTTCTGCCCGATGTCGCAGATCGACCTGCACTTCGTCGCCGACCCGTCGGCCTTCGTCGGCCAGAAGCTCCAGTTCCAGGTGCAGCGCGCCGACGACCGCGACGCGGTGCTGTCGCGCCGGGCGCTGCTCGAGCAGGAGCGCGCCGAGAAGGCGCGCGCCACCCGCGAGAAGCTCGCCGAGGGGGCGGTCTTCGAGGGCATCGTCACGAGCGTGCAGGACTACGGCGCGTTCGTGGACCTGGGCGGCCTCGAGGGGCTGGTGCACGTCTCCGAGCTGGCCTGGGATCGGGTCTCGAAGCCGCAGGACCTGCTCAAGGCCGGCGACGCCCTCCAGGTGCAGGTGCTCAAGATCGAGCAGGACGCCAAGAAGGGCGAGCGCATCGCCCTCTCGGTGAAGGCGCTCACCCCGCGGCCGGAGCCGGAGAGGAAGGAGGGCGCCGAGCCCCGCCCGGCGCGCGCCGCCCCGCCGCCGCCCCCGCGCGCGGGCGACGTGGTGGTCGCCAAGGTGGACAAGATCGAGCCGTTCGGGATCTTCGTTCGCTTCCCCGGCGGGCGCGGCCTCGTCCCCGCCGCCGAGACCGGCACCCCGCGCGGCACCGATCTGCGCAAGAGCTTCCACGTGGGCGACGACCTCACCTGCCTCGTCACCGCCATCGACGAGCAGGGCCGGATCCGGCTCTCCAAGACCGAGGCCGAGGCGGCCGCGGAGCGCGCCGAGGCGCAGGAGTACCTGAAGAAGTCGGCGCCGCGCGGCGGCGGCAAGGGCTTCGGGACGCTCGGCGACCTGCTCAAGGCGAAGCTCGGGAAGTAGCCGCCGCCGGGCGGCCCCCGCCCCGGCGCCGCTAGATCCCCAGGTACGCCTGGCGCACCTGCTCGTTGGCGAGCAGCTCGGCGCCGGTCCCGGCGAGCGCCACCCGGCCCGACTCGAGCACGAAGGCCCGGTGCGCGATCGCCAGGGCGTGCTCGGTGTTCTGCTCCACCAGCAGCACCGTCACCCCCGCCCGGTTGATCTCCCCGATCACCCGGAACATCTCCTCCACCATCACCGGCGCGAGCCCGAGCGAGGGCTCGTCGAGCATGAGGAGCTTCGGCCCGGCCATGAGCCCGCGGCCGATGGCCACCATCTGCTGCTCCCCGCCGGAGAGCGTTCCGGCGAGCTGCCGCCGCCGCTCGCGCAGCCGCGGGAAGACCGCGAACACCTCCTCGAGCCGCGCCCGCTGGTGCGGCCGCGCCGCGCGCGAGAACCCGCCGAGCAGCAGGTTGTCGAGCACCGTCATCTCCGGGAAGAGCTTGCGCCCCTCCGGCACGTGGACCACCCCGCGCTCGACGATCTCCACCGTGGAGCGGCGCTCGAGCGGCTCGCCCTCGAGCCGCACCGAGCCGGCGGAGGCGCGCAGCAACCCCGAGATCGCCTTCAGGGTGGTGGTCTTCCCGGCGCCGTTCGCGCCCACCAGCGCCACCAGCTCGCCGCGGCCCACGTCGAAGCTCACGCCCCAGAGCGCGGCGATCCGACCGTAGGAGACCTGGAGCCCCTCCACCCGCAGCATCAGGCCACCCGCTTCCCGAAGTAGGCGGCGAGGACCGCCGGCTCCTGCACCACCGCCGCCGGCGGGCCCTCCGCGATCTTCTGCCCCTGGTTCACCACCAGCACCCGGTCGGAGATGCGCATGATGGCCTTCATCACGTGCTCGACCAGGATCACCGCCACCCCGCCCTCGCGGATGCGCTCCACCATGCCGGAGGCCACGTCCACCTCGGCCGGGTTGAGGCCGCCCATGGGCTCGTCGAGGAGCAGCACCCGGGGGCGGGTGGCGAGCGCCTTGGCCATCTCGAGCCGCTTCTGGTCCATGAGGTTGAGCTGGCTCGCCAGCGTCCCCGAGCGGTGCGAGAGCTCGAGCCGCTCGAGCACCTCCGCCGCGGCGGCCTCGGCGTCGCGGCGCGCCCGGTGGCGCAGGAAGGCGGCCAGGGCGACGTTCTCCTTCACCGTCAGCCCGGGGAAGGGCTTCACGATCTGGAAGGTGCGGGCGATGCCGCGGCGCGCGACCGCGTGGGGCCGCAGCCCGACGAGGCTCCGCCCCGCCAGCCGGATCTCACCGGCGGAGGGGCGCAGGAACCCGGTGACGAGGTGGAAGACGGTGGTCTTCCCGGCGCCGTTCGGGCCGATGAGCCCGAGGATCTCCCCCTCCCGGAGCGCGAAGCTCAGGTCGGCCACCGCCCGCAGCCCGCCGAAGTGGCGGGTGAGCCCCTCGACCTCAAGCAGCGCCATGGCGAAGCGCCCTCTCCTGCAGGCCGGTGGCGAGGCGCCGGGCGCGGCCCCAGATCCCCTCCGGCAGGAACCGGATCACGAGCATCATGAAGAGGCCGTAGAAGACGAGGTGCCCGGAGGGGAAGCGCTCGCGGACCGCCTCGCCGACGGTGGTCAGGAAGACCGCCCCCACCAGCGGTCCCCCCACCGTGCCGAGCCCGCCCACCACCGCGATGAAGACCATCTCCATCGAGAGCGAGAGCCCGAGCACCGCGTCCGGGTCCACGTAGCGGAAGTAGAAGGCGTAGAAGCCGCCGGCGGTCCCGGCCACGAAGGCCGAGAGCGCCAGCGTGAGGACCTTGGCGCGCACGGTGTCGATCCCCACCGCCTCGGCCGCCTCCTCGTCCTCGCGGATGGCGACCAGGTAGGCGCCGAGCCGCGCGCGCCGGAGCAGGGCGGTGGCGGCGAGGGCGGCGAGGGCCAGCGCCGCGGCGACGACGTAGAACGGCGTCTTGCTCTCCCAGTCCACGGCGTGGCCGAACAGCCGCAGCGGCGGGAGGGCGGTGATGAGGTACCCGACCGGACCGTTGGTGACCGACTCCCAGTTGAGCGCCACCAGCTTCACCAGCTCCGAGACGGCCAGGGTGGCGAGCGAGAAGTACGGGCCGCGCAGCCGGAAGCAGAGCAGGCCGACGGGCAGCGAGACCAGGGCCGCCGCCAGCCCGCCCGCCGGCATGCCCCACCACGGCGCCACCCCGGCCCGGAGGTAGAGGATGATGGTGGTGTAGGCGCCGACGCCGAAGAGCGAGGCGTGGCCGAAGGAGACCTGGCCGGCGAAGCCGCCGAGCAGGTTCCAGGCCGCCCCCAGCGCGGTCCACATCAGCACCAGGATGCAGACGTGGATCGCGAACGGGCTCTCGACCAGCGCCGGCACCGCCGCCAGGAGCAGCGCGCCGGCGAGCCAGGGGGCGAGCTGGCGGGTCACTTCCCCACCCCGAAGAGCCCGGCCGGCCGGTAGAGCAGCACCAGCAGGAAGAGCACGAACCCGATCCCGTCCTTGTAGGCGCTCGAGACGTAGACCGCCCCCAGCGACTCGACCACGCCGAGCAGGACGCCGCCGGCGATGGCGCCCGGGACCGAGCCGAGCCCGCCCAGCACCACCACCACGAAGCACTTCACGATGAGCAGCTCGCCCACCGTGGGGTACAGGTACAGCGACGGGGCGAGGAGCACCCCGGCCGCGCCGGCGAGCGCCGTCCCCATGCCGAAGGTGATCACCGCCACCTTCTCCACGTCGATGCCCATGAGCAGGGCCGCCTCGCCGTTCTGGCTGGTGGCGCGGATGGCGCGCCCGAGGTCGGTCCGCGCCAGGAACAGCCAGAGGCCGGCGGTGAGGGCGAGCGCGAGCCCGAAGGCGAGGGCGAGCGGGACCGAGACGGACACGCCCAGCACGCGCAGCGGGCTCGCGCCGTAGGAGAGGGAGATGGTCCGGTAGTCGCCGCTCCAGAGGAAGAGCGCCAGGTTCGCGACGAGCAGCGACAGGCCGGCGGTGTAGAGCAGCGTGTTGAGCTCGCCGCCGGGGAGGATCTTCCGGAGCAGCAGCCGGTAGAGGAGCGTGCCGGCGACGAACATCAGCGGCGCCCAGAGGAGCAGCGAGACGAAGGGGTCGAGGTGCCAGAGCGCCTGGCCCCAGAAGGCGCCGAACATGCCGAGCATCACCATCTCGCCGTGCGCGAGGTTGATGATGCGCATGACGCCGAAGACCACCGTGAGCCCGATCCCGATCATGGCGTAGAGCACGCCGGTCAGGACGCCGCTGGTGACGCTCTGGGCGAAGATCTCCATGGACGGCTCCGCCGGCCCGCCGCGGGGGCGGGCCGGCGCGCGGTCACTTCTCGGCGAGCGGCTCGGGGAAGACCAGGCTCGTCTCGGCGTAGGTCTTGGGCCAGACGTTGAGGAGCTGGCCGTCGCGCCACTGCGCCAGCACCGAGTGCTCCGGCGAGTAGACGTTCTGGTTGGTGTAGTGGTCGCCGGCCGGGCCGGTCCAGCTGCCGAACTTCACCTTCCCGAACACCGTGGTCATGTCGGTCGAGGCGAGCGCCTGGCGGATCGCCTCGCGGTCGGCCTGCAGGTTGCCGGTGAGGTGCGCGCGCCGGAGGGCGTCGGCGATGATGTAGATCCCGGAGTAGCCCTCCACCTCGTGCTCGTGCGGCCAGATGCCGTAGCGGGCGTGGAACTTCTGGTAGAAGGCCTTCACCTTCGGGTCGTTGGGGTTCCCGGACCAGGCGGCCGAGGAGAAGACGTTCTGGGCGAGCGGCCCGAGCTGGGTCGCCATGTCGGCCACGCCGAAGCCGCCCCCGAAGCCGACGAAGGCGCGCGGGGCGATGCCGATCTCCTTGGCGTGGCGGGTGAGCAGGATGGCGTCGGTGGTCGAGACCGCCACCAGGAGCAGGTAGTCGGGCTTCGCGCCCTTCACCTTGGTCATGATGGGCTTGAAGTCGAGCGTGTTGACCGGGTAGGCCTCGTCGGCCACCACCGGCACGTGGCGCGCGGCGAGGTGCTTCTTGATGGCCGCGGCGATGGTCTTGCCGAAGAGGGTGTTGTCGTAGACCACCGCCGCCGACTTCGGCATCGCCCCCGGGTAGTGGGCGATGAAGTCGTCGAAGGCCGCGGGGTAGATGGAGCCGGTGGGGTTGTTGCGGAACACCCACTCGAACCCCTTGGCGGTGATCATGTCGGCCGAGGGGTGGTCCACCAGGTACGGGGTCTTGAGCCGCTGCGCCACCGAGGCGATCTCCATCGCCTGGCCGGAGGCGCGGCCGCCGGTCAGCACCAGCACCCGGGCCTGGGTGATGAGCTTCTCGGCCACCGTGGCGGCGAGCGCGTTCTTGGCCATGTGGTCCTCGATGACCACCTCGAGCTTCCGGCCGTGGACGCCGCCGGCGGCGTTGATCTCCTCCACCGCCATGGCGTACGCCTTGCGGAACTTGTCGCCGAACGGGGCGTCCGCGCCGGTGAGCGGCTGGGGGGCGCCGATCTTGATGGTGTCGGCGGCGAGCGCCGGCGACGCGAGCGCCGCCAGCAGCGACAGGGTCCATCCGAGCTTCGGGATCCTCCACATGGCCAACCCCTCCTCGCGGAACCTCCGTTCCGCTGCGAGAACGCCAGACCTCACCCGTGCGTCGGCATGACCAGCGACGCCCGGCTCTCCTCGTCGGTCGCCGGCCAGCGGCTGGTGACCACCTTGCCGCGGGTGTAGAAGGCCACCCCCTCCGGACCGTGCACGTGGAGGTCGCCGAAGAGCGACTGCTTCCAGCCGCCGAAGGAGAAGAAGGCCACCGGGACCGGGATGGCCACGTTGACGCCGACCATCCCGACCTCGATCTCCTGCTCGAACCGCTGCGCCGCGGCGCCGGAGCGGGTGAAGATGGCGGTGCCGTTCCCGTACGGGTTGCGGTTCACGAGCGCGATCGCCTCGGCCAGCGTGGCGGCGCGGAGCACCACCAGCCCCGGCCCCAAGATCTCCTCGCGGTAGATCGACATCTCCGGGGTGACCTGGTCGAAGAGGGTGGGCCCGAGGAAGAAGCCCTCGCCCGGGATGGCCAGGGCCCGCCCGTCCAGGACCAGCTTCGCCCCCTCGGCCACCCCGGCGGCGATGTGACCCCGGATCTTCTCCCGGTGGGCCGCGGTCACCACCGGCCCCATCTCCACCCCGGCCTGCGAGCCCGGCCCGACCCGCAGCGCGCGAGCCTTCTCCGCCAGCCTCGCCACCAGCGCGTCCCCGATCGAGCCCACCGCCACCACGGCCGAGATGGCCATGCAGCGCTCGCCCGCGGAGCCGTAGCCGGCGCCGATGAGGGCGTCGGCCGCCACCTCGAGGTCGGCGTCGGGCAGCACCACCGCGTGGTTCTTCGCGCCCCCGAGCGCCTGCACCCGCTTGCCGTTCCGCGCGGCGGTCTCGTACACGTGGCGGGCGATGGGGGTCGAGCCCACGAACGAGACGGCGCTCACCCCGGGGTGCTCCAGGATCGCCTCCACCGCCACCCGGTCGCCGGGCACGACGTTCAGCACGCCGTCCGGGAGCCCGGCCTCCTGGAGCAGCTCGGCGAGCCGCAGCGACGTCGAGGGGACCTTCTCGGACGGCTTCAGCACGAAGGTGTTGCCGCAGGCGATGGCCACCGGGAACATCCACATCGGCACCATGGCCGGGAAGTTGAACGGCGTGATCCCGGCGCAGACCCCGACCGGCTGCCGCACCGAGTGGCAGTCGATGCCCCGGCCCACCGACTCCGCCCACTCCCCCTTGAGCAGGTGCGGGATCCCGGTGGCGAACTCGACCACCTCGAGGCCGCGCTGCACCGAGCCCTCGGCGTCGGGCAGCGTCTTGCCGTGCTCCTCGGAGACCAGCCGCGCGAGCTCGCCGCGGCGGGCCTCCACCAGCTCGCGGAAGCGCATCAGCACCCGCGCCCGGCGGATGGGCGGGGTGGCCCGCCAGCCGGGGAGCGCGGCCTGCGCCGCGGCCACCGCCATCCCGACCTCCTCCGCGCTGGCGAACGGGGCGCGGCGGATCACCTGGCCGGTGGCCGGGTCGTGGACCTCGCCGGAGCGGCCGCTGGCGCTGGGCCGGCGCTGGCCGGCGATCCAGAGGGGGAGCACGGGGGCGGACATGGAGTTCTCCTGTGACGCGGAGGACGAGCCTAGCCGCCGCGCAATTGACCCGGCGGTTTGTTCCTGGGATTGCCCCCAATTGACCCGCGATGACGCGCGGCGCCAGGACGCCCCGGGAGAGGACCCGGGCCCCGGGCCACGCCCCGGCCGGCCCGGGCGCCACGCCGCGAGCCGCCCCGCGAGGCCCCGCGCCGCCGCCCGCTATTCCTCCTCGACCCTCCAGCCCCACCCCGGCAGTCCGCCCGCCGGCCGCGGGCCGAGGTTCGCCCGCACCGTCAGCCCCGGCCGGCGCAGCGTGAAGGCGCGCCCGTCCCGCTCCACCTCCGGCCAGCGGGCGCCGATCTCCCCGGCGTGGCGCAGGCGGACCTCGAGCAGGCGGCGGTAGACCTCGCGGAGCGCGCCGTGCCTGCCGGCCCGCCGCCAGGTGAGGCGCGAGCGCTCGAAGGTGCGCGGATCCTGCGGATCGGGCACCTCCCCCCCCGCGGCGGCGGCGATGTGCTCCTTCTTCCGGCCCTCCGACACCGCCCGCGCCAGCTCCGGGTCGCCGTGGCTGGTGAAGTAGAGGAACGGCCGGGTCTCGCCGTACTCCTCGCCCATGAAGAGGAGCGGCAGCGCCGGCCCGAGGAGGACCAGCGCCGCGGCCGGGGCGAGCGCCTCCCACGGCACGAGGGACGCGAGCCGCTCGCCGAAGGGGCGGTTCCCGACCTGGTCGTGGTTCTGGTCGAAGCCGACGAACTGGGCCGGCCGCAGCCCCTCGGTGCGGGTGCCGAAGCGCTTGCGCCGGAAGACCGACTCCTGCCCCTGGTACACGAACCCCCGCGCCAGGGCGCGCTCGACGTCCTCCGGCCGGCCGAAGTCGGCGTAGTAGTGATGGCGCTCGCCGGTGAGGAGCGCGTGCAGCGCGTGGTGCAGGTCGTCGGCCCAGGCCGCCGTGGCGCCCCAGCCCTCCGGCGCCGGCTCCACCACCTTGCGGTCGTTGAGGTCGCTCTCCGCGATCACGTGGATGGCGCGGCCGGTCTCGCGCGCGACCTCCGCCACCGCGTCGCAGATCGCGCCCACCAGGTGGCGCGGGCTGTCGTCCTGGATGGCGTGGACCGCGTCCAGCCGGAGCGCGTCGAGCCGGTAGTCGCGAACCCAGCGCACCGCCGCCTCGGTCACGTAGGTCCGCACCTCCCGCGAGCCCGGATCGTCGAAGTTCACGCCGTCCCCCCAGGGGGAGCGGTGCCGCGGGGTGAAGTACGGCCCGAGCTCCCGCAGGTAGTTCCCCTCCGGCCCGAGGTGGTTGTAGACGACGTCGAGGCAGACCCCGAGCCCCAGCCCGTGGGCCCGGTCCACGAACCGCTGCAGCGCCTCCGGGCCCCCGTAGGCCTCGTGCACCGCGTGCAGGCAGACGCCGTCGTAGCCCCAGTTCCGCTCGCCCGGGAAGGGCTGCACCGGCATCAGCTCCACGCAGCTCACCCCGAGCTCGGCGAGGTCGGGCAGGCGGGCGGCCGCCGCGTCGAGAGTGCCCTCGGCGGTGAAGGTGCCGACGTGCAGCTCGTAGAAGGCGAGCCGCTCGGGGGGGACGCCGGACCACGCCGGCGCGGACCAGCGGAAGGCGGCCGGGTCGAAGAGCTGCGACGGCCCGTGAACGCCCTCCGGCTGGCGCAGGGAGGCTGGATCGGGCCGGGTCTGCCCGCCGGGGAGCACGAGCGCGTACCTCGCGCCGGGGCGGAGCCCGGGCACCTCCGCCTCGAACCAGCCCCCGGCGAGGCGCTCGAGCTCCAGCTCCCGCCGCCCGAGCCGGATCCCCAGCCGCGCGAGGCGGGGGGCCCAGACGCGGAACCTCGCGCCATCCGTCAGGATTTGTGGACCATGAGACACCATGCGAGCCGTACAAAATGTACGGCTGCCTACGCTGGCGTACAGGGCGCCAGAGGAGTAACCTCTGCGCCCCCAGTACCCTCCAATTCCAAAAAACGAAAAGGGGAGTTTTTGATGCCTGCGCCGATGAACCACCACCTGCGAGCCTGGGTGGACGAGATGGCGAAGCTGTGCAAGCCGGACCAGGTCTACTGGTGCGATGGGTCCGAGGAGGAGCGCCAGCGGCTCACCGCCGAGGCGGTAAAGAGCGGCGTGCTCCAGCCGCTCAACCAGAAGAAGCTTCCCGGCTGCCACTACGCCCGCTCGAACCCCAACGACGTGGCGCGGGTGGAGCACCTCACCTTCATCTGCACCCCCACGAAGGAGGAGGCCGGCCCCACCAACAACTGGATGGAGCCCCAGGAGGCGTACGCCAAGCTCTCCAAGCTCTACGACGGCGCCATGAAGGGCCGCACCCTGTACGTGGTGCCCTACATCATGGGGCCGGCCAGCTCGCCCTTCTCCAAGGTCGGAATCGAGCTCACCGACTCGATCTACGTGACCCTCAACATGCAGATCATGACGCGCATGGGGAAGGTGGCGCTCGATCGCCTCGGTGAGGGGGCCGACTTCAACAAGGGCCTGCACTCGGTCCGCGACTGCAGCCCCGACAACCGCTTCATCTGCCACTTCCCCCAGGACAACACCATCTGGTCGGTCGGCTCGGGCTACGGCGGGAACGCGCTCCTCGGCAAGAAGTGCCTCGCCCTCCGCATCGGCAGCTACCTCGCCAAGAACGAGGGTTGGCTCGCCGAGCACATGCTCATCCTCGAGGCCGAGAGCCCGCGGGGCGAGAAGACCTACGTCGCGGCGGCGTTCCCGTCGGCCTGCGGCAAGACCAACTTCGCCATGATGATCCCGCCCCCGGCCTTCGAGGGCTGGAAGATCCGCACCGTGGGCGACGACATCGCCTGGATGCGCGTCGGCGAGGACGGCCGGCTCTGGGCGGTCAACCCGGAGAACGGCTACTTCGGCGTGGCGCCGGGGACGAACTTCAAGACCAACCCCAACGCCATGCACTCCATCGAGAAGGACACGCTCTACACGAACGTGGCCCTCACCCCCGACGGCGACGTCTGGTGGGAGGGGAAGGATGGCGAGGTCCCCGAGACGCTGACCGACTGGAAGGGGAACCCCTGGAAGAAGGGCTCGACCGAGAAGGCGGCCCACCCGAACAGCCGGTTCACCGCCCCGGCCCGCAACAACCCGGCCCTCTCCGGAAAGGTGGACGATCCGAAGGGGGTGCCCATCTCGGCCATCATCTTCGGCGGCCGCCGCTCCACCACCGTGCCGCTGGTCCTCGAGGCCTTCAACTGGACCCACGGCGTGTACATGGGCTCCACCATGGGGTCCGAGACCACCGCCGCCGCCACCGGCGCGGTGGGCGTCGTGCGGCGTGACCCGATGGCCATGCTGCCCTTCTGCGGCTACGACTGCGGCACCTACCTCGGCCACTGGCTGGAGATGCAGTCCCGCATCCCGAACCCGCCGCACATGTACCTCGTGAACTGGTTCCGCAAGGGCCAGGACGGCAAGTTCCTCTGGCCGGGGTACGGCGACAACATGCGCGTCCTCAAGTGGATGATCGACCGCGCCCACGGCCGCGTCGGGGTCCAGGAGACGCCGATCGGCAACGTGCCGCGCGAGGGCGATCTCGACCTCGGCGGCGTGAAGGCGTCGACGGAGGAGGTCGCCGCGGCCACCCGCATCGACCTCGGCGAGTGGGAGAAGGAGCTCGACTCGCAGACCGAGTGGTTCGACAAGCTCGGGAAGACCCTGCCGCGGGCCATCTCGCTGCAGCGCGAGCAGCTCCTCGAGGCGGTGAAGACCGCGCGCCGGGTGCAGGCGAAGGGCTAACCGGCCCGCTTCGAAGTCCAGGCGGCGAGGGCGCATCCCGGGTAGAACGACCGGGTGTGCACCCTCGCCGTCGCGTTTCAGACCGACCGCCGCTTCCCGCTCGTGGTGGCCGCGAACCGGGACGAGCACCTGTCGCGGCCCGCGGAGGGCTGGGCGCTGCGGGAGAACCCGCCGGCCCCGCGCGTCGCCGCGCCCCTCGACCTGCAGGGCGGGGGGACCTGGATCGGCCTCTCGCCGGCCGGCGTGTTCGCCGCCATCACCAACTTCCATCCCGGCGAGCCCGGCTGGCCCGATCGCGGCCGCCGCTCCCGAGGGGAGCTGGTGCTCCGGGCGCTGTCGGCGCCGGGAGCGGCGGCCGGAGCCGAGGCGATCGCCGCCCTCGATCCGGCGCGCTACAACCCGTTCCACCTCCTCGTCGCCGACGGACGGGAGGCCTGGCTGTGGCGCTACGACGGGCACCGGGCCGGGCTGGACCGGCTCGCGCCGGGGCTCCACGTGGTCACCGAGCGGAGCGCCGACGGGGCGGACCCCCGCTCGCTGCGCGTGCGGGCGCGCTGGCCCCTCGATCCGACCGTGCCGGCGCTCGCCGGCGTGCTCGCGCTGCCACGGGAAGGCGGCGAGCCGGCGGTCTGCGTCCACGACTCGGAGGTCTACGGCACTCGCTCGGCGACCATCCTCCGGCTGGCGGCGCGGCTCTCCGAGTCGGAGCTCTTCGTCGCCGACGGACCTCCCTGCGGCGTGCCCTTCGAGGACCGCGGCCGGCTGCTGTCGGCGCTGGCCCGTTCGGCTTGACACGACCCTCCGCGGGAAACATCCTCGGAACACCTATGGGACTCCTCGACCGCATCCCCTCCCGCCCCCGGCCCGCCGAGCCGCCCGAGTCGATCGACGTGAACGAGAAGGGCGAGATCGAGATCGCCTGGGCGGACGGCCCGCGGGTGCTCATCCCGCCCCTGCAGCTCCGGGACGCCTGCCCGTGCGCCGGCTGCATCGAGGAGGGCACCGGCCGGAAGATCCTCGACACCGCCAGCATCCCCACCGACATCCGGCCCCTCGGGATGGATCCGGTGGGCAGCTACGCCGTGCAGATCCGCTGGTCGGACGGCCACTCCACCGGGCTCTACACCTGGGAGACGTTGCGGCGCGCGTCGGGCCTGGAGCCGTCGTAGGAGGCCGGCCGCTGCTGGTCTTCATCTCAGACCTGCACCTCCGGGCCGGCGCCGCGAGCCGCATCTCGCGGGCGGCGCAGTTCACCCGGCTCTGGCAGCGGTTCGAGGGCGGTCGCCCGGGCGCGCCGGTCCGGCTGTGCCTGGTGGGCGACATCTTCGACCTGGTGCGCGCGCCCGAGTGGCTCGGCCAGGCCGTCCGGCCGTACCACGCCCCCAGCCCCGAGCAGGCGGCGGTGGTGCTGCGGGCGGTGGAGGCCACCATCGCCGCCGAGCGCCGCTTCTTCGACGCCGTGCGGGGGAAGGTGGCGGAGGGCTCGGTCGAGATCGAGTACCTCCTCGGCAACCACGATCGCCTCCTCGCGCACGCGCCCGCGGCCCGGGCCGCCGTCCGGCGGGCGCTCGGGCTGCGAGGGGGCGAGGACCCCTTCCCCACCCGGCGGGTGTTCCCCGAGGAGGGGGTGCTCGCGTACCACGGCCACAGCGTCGACGCGGTCTGCCACGAGCCCGACGGCGCGGCGCCGCTCGGCGACCTGCTCGCGTCGGAGCTGATCGTCCGCTTCCCGGTCGAGATCCGCCGGGCGCTCGGCGTGAGCCACCCGAGCCTCGACGACATCGACGACGTCCGGCCGGTGCTGGCGGTCCCTGCCTGGGTGCGCTCGCTCGCGGAGGGCGAGCCGCGCCACGTGGCCCGGGTGGTGGCGCGGGTCTGGCGCGAGCTCATCGAGGAGTTCCTCGAGAACGGGTACGTGAAGGACTGGATGCGCGCCCACCACCGCCCGCTCAAGCTCGACCTCGCGCAGCGGGTGAAGCTCCTCCTGGCGCTCTCCGCCCGGGCGAAGCAGCGCGACGAGCCGCGCCTGACGCAGCTCTACTACCTGCTCTTCCGGCTCATCGACGTGCGGCTCGCCCGGGCCGCGGTGAAGGAGCTCGAGCGGCGCGAGCACCGGGGCCTGCAGTTCGTCGTGAACGGGCACACCCACTTCGCGGGCATGAAGCCGCTCGGGGTGATCCAGGGGCAGAGCGCCTGCTACTTCAACACCGGCACCTGGCGCACCCTGCACCAGCTCGGCAACGTGGCCCGCGGGCGCCCCTCCTTCATGGCCTACGACGCCGCCGCCTACCTGGTCTTCTTCGGGAAGGGCGATCCGCTGGGGCGCCGGTTCGAGTGGTGGCAGGGCGCCGGCGGCTGAGCGCCCTCTGGCCCGCGCGCGGCCGTCGCGCCGGGCGCCCGCCCTCCCTGCGATCGGCCGCTCCGTCACGGGCGGGGAAGATGCGCCCACCGTGAACGCACCTCAACTCTTAGCTGAACCGGCGCCCGGCCGCGTGGGCGACCGCCCGGCGATCGGCGGAGGTGCGCAGATGTCGAAGACGAAGGCGGCCGGGCTCTCCCGGCGCACGTTCCTGAAGGTGACCGGCGCGGGCGTGCTCGCCGCGGCGGCGGGCGAGGGGCTCCTGGCGGGCGCCGCGCGGGCGCAGGGCAAGACGCTCAAGATCATGCAGTGGAGCCACTTCGTTCCGGCCTACGACACGTGGTTCGACGGCGTCTTCTGCAAGCAGTGGGGGCAGAAGCACGACACGCACGTGACCGTGGACCACATCGCCATCGGCGAGGTGAACGCGCGCGCGGCCGCCGAGGCCTCGGCGCGGCGCGGGCACGACCTCTTCATGTTCCTCTCGCCGCCGGCGGCCTACGAGAAGCTGGTCATCGACCACCGCGAGGTCTACGAGCAGGTCGCGAAGAAGCACGGCAAGCCCATCGACCTCGGTCACAAGTCCACCTACAACCCGAAGACGAAGAAGTACTTCGCCTTCAGCGACTCCTACGTCCCGGACCCGGGGAACTACCGCAAGGACCTCTGGTCGCAGGTGGGCTTCCCGAACGGCCCCGACACCTTCGACGACCTGCGCAAGGGCGCCAAGGCCATCAAGGACAAGCTCGGCAACCCCTGCGGCCTGGGGCTCTCCCAGGAGCTCGACACCAACATGGCGATGCGCGCGGTCCTCTGGAGCTTCGGGGGATCGGTGCAGGACGAGCACGGGCGGGTGGTCATCCGCTCGCCGCAGACCGTGGAGGCCCTCAAGTTCGTGCGGGCGCTCTACCGGGAGTCGGAGACGCCCGAGGTCTTCACCTGGGATCCGAGCTCCAACAACCGCGGCATCCTCGCCGGGAGGCTCTCGTACGTGCAGAACGCCATCTCGGTGACGCGCACCGCCGAGAAGGAGAACCCGGAGATGTCCCGCCAGATCCAGCTCGTGCCGGCGCTCCGGGGGCCGGTGCGGCGGATCGCCTCCGAGCACGTGATGGACTGCTACGTGATCTGGAAGTTCGCCGAGAACGAGGAGGGGGCCAAGCAGTTCCTGGTGGACTACATCGACGCGTTCCGCGAAGCCTTCCGGGCGAGCGAGTTCTACAACTTCCCCTGCTTCCCCTCGACCGTGCCCGATCTGAAGCCGCTCATCTCGAACGATCCCACGGCGAGCCCGCCCGACAAGTACAAGGTGCTGGAGAACGTCCTCGCGTGGGCCACCAACATCGGCTACCCGGGGTACGCCAGCGCCGCCATCGACGAGGCCTTCAACACCTTCGTGATCCCGACCATGTTCGCGAAGGTGGCGCGCGGC
Source organism: Myxococcales bacterium (assembly GCA_021782135.1). Taxonomy (GTDB): domain Bacteria; phylum Myxococcota; class Myxococcia; order Myxococcales; family Anaeromyxobacteraceae; genus Anaeromyxobacter_B. Next base: position 14,973 of record JAJXVM010000035.1, read on the forward strand.
GACCTCAGCCCCGAGGACGGCGCGCGCGCCGCCGAGCAGGAGCTGAAGCGCATCTTCGCCAAGTGGGAGTAGCGGAGGCCGCGGCATGGCGGTCGTCGAGACCCGCAAGCTCACCAAGGTCTACGCCAAGGCGGAGCTCGGGGCGGTGAACGAGGTGGACCTGCTCGTGCGGGAGGGGGAGTTCCTGGTCTTCCTCGGCCCCTCCGGCTCCGGGAAGACCACCCTGCTCCGCATGATCGCCGGGCTGGAGGAGCCCACCCGCGGCGAGGTGCGCATCGGCGGCCGGGACGTGACCCGGCTGGCGCCGCGCGACCGCGGGATCGCCATGGTGTTCCAGAGCTACGCGCTCTACCCGCACCTCACCGTCCGCAAGAACATCCTCTTCCCGCTGCAGGCGCAGAAGGTGCCGCGGGCGCGGCACGCCGAGAAGGTGGAGTGGGCCTCCTCGCTCCTCGGGATCGGGCACCTGCTCGAGCGCCGGCCGCGGGAGCTCTCGGGGGGCGAGCGGCAGCGCGTCGCGCTCGCCCGCGCCATCGTGCGCGAGCCCCAGGTGTTCCTGCTCGACGAGCCGCTCTCGAACCTCGACGCCAAGCTCCGCGCCTCCGCGCGCGAGGAGCTCTCCCGGTTCCACAAGCGGGTGGGGACCACCACCATCTACGTCACCCACGACCAGATCGAGGCGATGGCCATGGGGGACCGGGTGGTGGTCCTGGCCCAGGGCGTGGTGCGCCAGATCGGCACGCCGCGCGAGGTCTACGACCAGCCCGCCGACACCTTCGTGGCGACGTTCCTCGGGTCGCCGCCCATGAACCTCATGGAGGCGGGCGAGGTCATCGCCGGCTTCCGGCCCGAGCACCTGCTGCCGGCGAGCCTGGCGACGGGGCCGGCGGTGCCGCTGCGGCTCCGGGTCGCCACGGTCGAGTACCTGGGCGCGGAGCGCATCGTCTACGGCGTGCTCCTCGGCGGCCGCTTCGACGGCCAGAAGGTGGTCTCGCGCATCCCGGCGACCGTGCCCGCCGCCTACGCCGCCGACGAGACGCACGACTTCGTGGTGCCGGAGGATCGGCTCGAGTTCTTCGAACGGGCCTCGGGCAAGCGCACCGGCCGGCGGGAGTTCGCGTGGCGTTGAGGTCCTCCACCCGGCTCGGCGTGGCCATGTTCGCGCCGGCGCTGATCTACATCGCCGCGGTGGTCGGGCTGCCGCTCTGCCTGGCGTTCCTCTACAGCGTGGGCGACGTGCGGGTGGGCAGCGTGGGCTACCACTTCGTCGGGCTCGACAACTTCCGCAGCGTCCTGCGGAGCCCCACCTTCCGCCGCTCCCTGGCGAACTCCTTCGTCTTCACCATCGTCACGCAGTTGATCGTCATCGTCTGCGCCAACCTCCTGGCGCTCGCCCTGCGCGATCGCTTCCGCGGACGCGGCTTCGTCCGCTTCCTGGTGCTGCTCCCGTGGGTGGCGCCCATCTCGCTCGGCGCCATCGGCTGGAAGTGGCTCCTCGACTCGATCTACAGCGTGGTGAACTGGGTGCTGGTGCACCTGCACCTGGTGCGCCCGTTCGACGCGCCCATGTGGCTGGGCGAGCCGCGGCTGGCGATGGCCTCCGTGATCCTGGTGCACGCCTGGCGCATGCTCCCGTTCTCGACGGTGATCCTGCTCGCGGGGCTCACCTCGATCCCCAAGGACATCCCCGAGGCGGCCGCGGTGGACGGGGCCGGGTTCTGGCGGAGCTACTTCCGGATCGTCCTGCCCATGATGACCCCCATCATCAACGTGGCGGTCCTGTTCGGCGTCATCTTCACCTTCACCGACATGACGGTGGTCTACATCCTCACCCGCGGCGGCCCGTACGACAGCACGCAGGTGCTGCCCTCGCTCGCCTTCTTCACCGGCATCCTCGGCTCGGACCTGTCCGAGGGGGCGGCGATCAGCGTGTTCCTGGTCCCGATCCTGGCGGTGATCGCGATCCTGATGCTGCGCGTCGCGCAGAAGGCGGAGGTGGTCTGATGCCCGCCGAGCGGGGCCCGCGGCGATCGCGGCTGACGCGGGCGGGGCGCTGGGTGGTGCTGGTCGGGTTCGCGGTCGCCCTGGCGTTCCCGTTCCTCTGGATGCTGGTCACGTCGTTCAAGCGGACGAGCGACCTGTACAACACCGCCAACGACCCGTTCCTCTTCAACGAGCCGCCCACCCTGGCGCACCTGAAGCTGCTCTTCGGCGAGACGCTCTTCCTGCGCTGGCTCGCCAACACCACCGCGGTGGGCATCCTGGTGGTGGTCCTCACGCTCGCGCTGGCGGTGCCGGCGGCCTACGCGCTCACCCGGCTCACCGGCCGCTGGGGCCCGCGGCTCGGGATCGGCATCTTCCTCACCTACCTCATCCCGCCCACGCTGCTCTTCATCCCGCTCTCGCGGCTGGTGGCGCGGCTGGGGCTGCAGGACAGCCTCTGGTCGATCATCCTCGTCTACCCGAGCTTCACCGTGCCCTTCTCCATCTGGCTGCTCATGGGGTTCTTCAAGTCGATCCCGCGCGAGCTGGAGGAGGCCGGCATGGTGGACGGGCTCACCCGGTTCCAGGCGTTCCTGCGGCTGGTGGTGCCCATCAGCGTCTCGGGGATCCTCACGGTGGTGATCTTCACCTTCACCCTGGTGACGCAGGAGTTCGTCTACGCGCTCACCTTCATCTCCTCGGAGGCGCACCAGACGGTGGGGGTGGGCGTGCCCATCTACCTCGTGCGCGGCGACGTGTACTACTGGGGCTCCCTGATGGCGGCTTGCCTCATCACCAGCGTGCCGATCGCGATCCTCTACAACGTGTTCCTCGATCGGTTCATCGCCGGGTTCACCGTGGGCGCCGTGAAGTAGCCCCGGGCCCGGCCGGGAGAAACCGGGCTCGGCCGGAGCGGATCAGCGCCGCTTGCGCGACATGGCGCGGTCCATCTCGCGCTTCGTCTCGCGCTCCGCGATCGCGTCGCGGCGGTCCTCGTGGGTGCGCCCGCGCGCGAGCGCCAGCTCCACCTTGGCCCAGCCCTCCTTGAAGTAGAGGGCCAGCGGGACGAGCGTGTAGCCGCGCTGCTCCACCTTGCCGCGGATCTTCTCGATCTCCGCCCGGTGCAGCAGCAGCTTGCGCTCCCGCAAGGGCGGGTGGCCGAAGAAGGCGGCCGGCTGGTACTCGCCGATGCGGCAGTTCACCAGCACGAGGTCGGTCCCCTTGGGCTGGGCGTAGGCGTCCGAGAGGCTCACGTTCCCGGCGCGCAGGCTCTTCACCTCGCTGCCGGAGAGCGCCAGCCCGGCCTCGAACCGGTCCTCGATCTGGTAGTCGAAGCGGGCCTTCTTGTTCTGGGCGATCATCCGCACGCCTTCCGCGGCCTTCGCCGTCGCGCTCTTCCTGGTCATGGCAGCCGCAGGTTGTCGATGAGCCGGGTCTTGCCGGCGAAGCCGGCGAGGAGCAGCACCGAGCCGGGCTCCGCGCGCGCGACCGGGCGCAGCGTCTCGGGG
>JAJXVM010000311.1 GCA_021782135.1 Myxococcales bacterium
CGCTGCGCCGTCCGGGCGCGCTGCGCCTCGACGGCGTCGGCCGCCTCGCGCGCCGCCTTGAGCTCGGCCTCGAGCCGCTGCCGCTCGGCCCCGGCGGCCTCCGCCGCGGACCGGGCGCGCGCGGCCTCGTCCACCGCCTGTGCCTCCCTCGCCCGGGCCGACTTGAGCCACTCCTGCAGCTTGGCCTCGCGCTCCTCGGCCTTGCGCCGCCCCTGCTCCACCCGCCCGCGCTCCCGCTCCAGCTCGCCCTCGAGCGCCGACAGCTTGCGCCGCAGCGCCTCCTGCTGCTCCTCCGGGCGCTCCGGGGACGGCTCCGGCGCGGCGCCGCCCTCCGCCGGGCCGTAGAGCTCCGCCGCGAGCTGCTCCAGCAGCGCGAGCGCCTCGGCGCGGACCGCGGGGGCGGGGTCGCAGAGCACGCGCCAGAGCGCCAGCGCGAGCCCGTGGTCCGAGTCCCCCACCACCAGCAGGTCCCGGGCCGCGGCCGGATCGAGCGGGGCGCCGGAGAGGGGCGGTCCACCGAAGGCCTGGCGCAGCAGCGCGAGGGGCCGCTCCCGCAGCTCGGGGCGCAGGCGGATCTCGTCCGCCAGCGCGTCGCAGCGCTGCACGTCCCCGAGCGTCTCCTGGCGGAAGCCCGGGACCTGCAGCCCGAGCTCCTTCACCAGCGCCCGGGTCTCGTCCGGGGTGACGGCGACGTACAGGAACACCGAGAGCGCGTCGCGCCCCAGCTCGGCGAGCGGCGCGTCGCCGGAAGGGTCGGGCAGCGCCGGCCCCTTCGGCGCCTTGCGGGCGGTCTTCCTCGGCTCCTTCGTCGGCACCTGGCGAGCCTACGCGCGGCCGCGGCCGGGCCACAAGCGAAAGCCTGCCTTCGGGGGGCCGGCGGCGCGGATCGGGTTGCCCGGGCCGCCGCCCCTCCCTATCAAGACGCATGACCCACCATTCATGGTCCCCGGCGAACGGACCTCCCGTCGCCCGTCAGCAGCTCCTGCCCCACTCCAGCCACTACGCCGGCGACGGCCACACCGAACGCGCCGACGGCGGGCTCTGGTACCCGACCAACGGACCGCTCCGGAACGACCCCGGCGGCCCGGGTGGCGAGCCGAACGGCAGGACCGTTCCAGTCGCCGGGCACAGCCCGCTCGACGAGTGAAGAACTTCCGGCGCGCGATTTCGGCTGAGCGGTCCGGCTTTTGTTGTTGCCATGGTGGGGAGCGGTAGGTATCCCATTCACCATCCGGGCGTCTGCTCGGGAGAAGGAGCGGAGCATGTCCGAGAAGGAGAAGAAGGGAGCGGTCGGCGCGCAGGTGGCGCCCGCGATGGGCGTGCCTCCAGGCCTCATCGCCAAGGAGGACATCCCCCAGGTCCTCCCCATCCTGCCGCTCCGCAACTCCGTGTTCTTCCCGGGCGGCGTGCTGCCGCTCGCGGTCGGCCGGCAGAAGACCATCGCGCTCATCAAGGACGCGGTCCGCGACGAGCAGGTGATCGGCGTCGTCACCCAGCGTCGGGCCGAGGAGGAGGACCCCGGCGCGGCCGACCTGTACACCGTCGGCACGGTCGCCCGGATCGTGAAGCTCCTCAAGATGGGCGAGGACAACTACTCGCTCGTGGTGCAGGGGCTCGCCCGCTTCCGGGTGCTCGACCTGGTGCAGGAGACCCCGTACCTCAAGGCCCGCATCGACCCGGTCGAGGACCGCACGCCCGTGGACGACGTGGAGGTCGAGGCGCTCGCCATCAACCTCAAGAAGCTCGCTCGCGAGGTGATCGAGCTCATGCCGGAGCTGCCGGCGGCCGCCACCGAGCTGGTGGAGTCGATCACGCACCCCGGCCACCTGGCCGACCTCATCGCCGCCAACGTCGACGTCCCCATCGAGGAGAAGCAGCAGGTCCTCGAGACCATCGACCTCAAGGCGCGGATGAAGCTCGTGCTCGAGCTCCTCAACCGCAAGCGCGAGATCCTGAAGCTCTCCAACAAGATCGACTCCGCCGTGAAGGGCGAGATGTCGAAGACCCAGCGCGAGTACTACCTGCGCCAGCAGCTCAAGGCCATCAAGGAGGAGCTGGGCGAGCTGGGCGAGGAGGAGGAGGAGCTCGACGAGCTGGGCGAGCGGCTCAAGAAGGCCGGCCTGCCCCCCGACGTCGAGAAGGTGGCGCAGAAGGAGCTGAGCCGGCTCAAGAGCATCCCCACCGCCTCGTCCGAGTACACGGTCGCGCGCACCTACCTCGACTGGATCGCCGATCTGCCCTGGTCGAAGCAGACCCCCGACAACCTCGACATCGAGAACGCCCGCACCGTGCTCGACGCCGACCACTACGGGCTGCAGAAGATCAAGAAGCGCATCCTCGAGTACCTCGCGGTCCGCAAGCTCAAGAACGACATGCGCGGCCCGATCCTCTGCCTGGTCGGCCCCCCGGGCGTGGGCAAGACCTCGCTCGGCCAGTCGGTGGCGCGGGCCACCGGCCGCAAGTTCGTGCGGCTCAGCCTGGGCGGCGTGCGCGACGAGGCCGAGATCCGGGGTCACCGGCGCACCTACGTCGGCGCGCTGCCGGGCCGCATCATCCAGTCGATGAAGAAGGCCGGGTCCTCGAACCCGGTGATGATGCTCGACGAGATCGACAAGCTCGGGGCCGACTTCCGCGGCGACCCCTCGGCGGCGCTCCTCGAGGTCCTCGACCCGGAGCAGAACTTCAGCTTCTCCGACCACTACCTCGACGTCGCCTACGATCTCTCGAAGGTGATGTTCATCGCCACCGCGAACCTGCTCGACCCCGTCCCCGGTCCCCTCAAGGACCGCATGGAGATCCTCGAGCTGCCCGGGTACACGTTCGAGGAGAAGGTCCACATCGCCCAGAGCCACCTCATCCCCAAGCAGCTCAAGGAGCACGGGCTGTCGTCCGACGCGGTGGTCTTCAACGAGAAGGCCCTCATCAAGATCGTGATGGCCTACACGCGCGAGGCCGGCGTCCGCAACCTCGAGCGGCGCCTCGCCGACGTGTGCCGGGCGGTGGCGGTCGAGGTGGCGAGCGGGGTGGTCCAGGCCGGGGCGAAGCGGGTCATCGAGGAGAAGGACCTCCCCGAGATGCTCGGGCCCGAGCGCTTCTACAACGAGACCGCCGAGCGCACCGAGATCGCCGGGGTGGCCACCGGGCTCGCCTGGACCGCGGCCGGGGGCGACATCCTCTTCATCGAGGCCACCAAGATGACCGGCAAGGGGTCGCTCACCCTCACCGGCCAGCTCGGCGACGTCATGAAGGAGTCGGCCCAGACCGCCCTCTCCTACCTCCGCTCCAAGGCCGAGTCGCTGGGGCTTCCCGGCAACGTGCTCGAGCGGACCGACCTCCACGTGCACTTCCCGGCCGGCTCGATCCCCAAGGACGGCCCGTCCGCCGGCGTGACCATCCTCACGGCGCTGGTCTCGCTGCTCACCGGGATCCGGGTCCGCTCCGACGTGGCCATGACCGGCGAGGTCACGCTGCGGGGGCTGGTGCTGCCGGTGGGCGGCATCAAGGAGAAGGTGCTCGCGGCGCATCGGGCCGGGATCAAGCGGCTCATCATCCCCGCCCGCTGCGAGAAGGACCTCGTGGACGTCCCCGAGCAGGCGCGCAAGGAGCTGGAGTTCGTCTTCGCGACCCACGTGGACGAGGTGCTGAAGGCGGCGCTCGAGCAGAACCCCTTCGAGCGCAAGCCGCCGCCCGCCGAGGAGCCGCCCGGCGGCGAGGACAAGAAGAAGGGCGCCGCCAAGCCCGAGATCCGGGTCTAGCCCGCGGGGGCGCGCGGAGGCCGGCCGTCGCCGGCGGACCCGCGCGCCTCCGCTCCGCCGACGCGCGCAGGCCCCTTTCGCCTCGTTGGGCGGCCCGGATCGCGGCGGTACAATCGATCCGTGCCCCGCATCGCCCTCATCACC
>JAJXVM010000312.1 GCA_021782135.1 Myxococcales bacterium
GCCCGCGCCCGGGCGCGCGCGGGGGGAGCGGGGCGGGCGCCGCTGCGCGGGGTCCCTCTCGCGCTGGGCGCCTTCCTCGCGGGGGCGCTCCTCGCGCGGCGCCGGCAGCCGGTGTGAACGGTCCCCCGCCGGCGCGCGACGGGGAGCGGCGGGAACGCGGGTAGCGCCGTGGACGGCGCGGAAGTGGAACGGCCCTTCCGCCGGGTGGCGAGCGGTCTGCTAGATAGACGGCATGATGACCGCCCTGCTGCTCTGCGCCCTCGCCGCGGCCCCCGCCGCCGACGCCCACCAGCTCGCCGCCCGGGTGCAGGCCACCTACGAGCGCACCCACGACCTCGAGTCCCGCTTCGTCCAGACCTACACCTACGCCACCTTCGGCCGCAGCCAGGTGTCGCGCGGGGTGCTCGAGGTGAAGAAGCCCGGGAAGATGCGCTGGCAGTACGAGGAGCCGGCACGCAAGACGGTGGTGGTGAACGGCAGCCGCCTCGTCCAGTACGAGCCGGAGGCGAACCAGGCCTACGTGGACGAGCACTTCGACGCCTCGGCGATGAGCGCCGCGGTCGCGTTCCTGCTCGGCAAGGGGAAGCTCGAGAAGGAGTTCGAGCCTTCCCTCGGCGAGGGGGGCGAGCTGATCCTCACGCCGCGGCGCGGAGACGGCCGGGTGGCGCGCATCGGCCTGCGCCTCGACGAGGCGGGCGACGTCATCGCCACGCGGGTGGTGGACGGATCGGGCAACGTGAACGAGGTGCGCTTCGAGGGGGTGCGCCGCAACGTGGGGTTGAAGGACTCGGACTTCGAGCTGCGGCTGCCGAAGGACGTGCAGCGGATCGCGCCGCCCGCTCGCTGACCCGGGGGCCAGCGGCCGGGCGCCCTCCCGGCGGGCCCGGGCCGGCCCCCGGGCGGCGCGAGCGTTCGCGCTTGCGCCGGGGACCGACGATCTGTAGATCGTCTTCACCCGATGAATCGTCGTTCATCCCATGACGCCCCCGTGCAGCCGATGCGGGAGCGGGTCCGCCAGGCCACCCGGGCGACCATCCTGCAGGCCGCCGAGAAGGTCTTCTCCGAGCGCGGCATCGGCGCCGCGCGCATGGAGGAGATCGCCGAGCAGGCGGGGCTCGCGGTCGGCACCATCTACAACTACTTCGACGACCGGCACGCCCTGCTCCAGGCGGTGCTCGACGCCAGCGCCGACGAGCTGGAGCAGCGGCTCGCGGAGGCGGCCCCGTCCGCGGGGGAGCCCTTCAAGCGGCAGCTCGAGCGGTTCCTCGCCAAGGTGCTCGAGCACCAGCAGGCGCACTTCCGGCTCTTCGCCATCCTGGCCCAGGAGGAGGCGGGGCTGTGCCGGCCTCCCAGCGCCGCCGAGCCCCGCCGGCTGCGGCTGCGGGCGCTCCACGACCTGGCCGAGCGGCTGGTGGAGCGGGGCGTGGCGCAGGGGGCGCTGCGCCCCGAGGACGCCGACCTCTTCCCCACCTTCCTCTCGAACATGCTGCGCGGGATCTTCCTCCGCGACCTCCTCGCCACCGGCGCGCCGCCGCGGCTCGAGGAGGCGCCCCGGCTGGCGCGGTTCTTCCTGCACGGCGCCGGAGGGCACCGATGACGCCGGCCGGGCCGCGCCCCAAGGTCAACAAGTGGCTGGTGACGCTCTCGGTCTCCTTCGGGACGCTGATGGGCGCCGTCGACATCTCGATCGTGAACGTCGCCCTGCCGCACATCCGCGGCGCGGTCGGCGCCACCATCGAGGAGATCACCTGGATCAGCACCGGGTTCGTGATCGCCACCGTGGTGGTGATGCCGCTCACCGGCTTCCTCGGCCGCATGTTCGGGCAGAAGCGGGTCTACCTCTCCTGCCTCGCCCTCTTCATCGTCGGCTCGGTGCTCTGCGGCACCGCCCACTCGCTCTGGACGCTGGTCTTCTGGCGCGCCGTGCAGGGCGCCGGCGCCGGCGCGCTCCAGCCCACCGAGCAGGCCATCCTGCGCCAGACCTTCCCGCCCAAGGAGCAGGGGATGGCGATGGCGGTCTTCGCCATGGCGGTGATGCTCGGCCCGGCCATCGGCCCGACGCTGGGCGGCTGGATCGTCGACAACTACAGCTGGCCCTGGATCTTCTACATCAACGTGCCGATCGGGCTGCTCGGCATGTTCATGGTCTACAGCTTCGTCCACGAGGACCCCGAGATCCTGGAGCAGAACCACGCGCTCGCCGCCGCCCAGCGGCGCAACGTGGACTACGCCGGGATCCTCCTCATGTTCGTGGGGCTCGCGAGCCTGCAGTACTTCCTCGAGGAGGGCGCGCGCTACGACTGGTTCGAGGACCGCTGGATCACCGCCTGCTTCATCGTCTCGATCGTCTCGCTCGCCTTCTTCGTGGCGCGCGAGCTGACGGCGCGGGTCCCGGTGGTGAACCTGCGGCTCTTCAAGGACGAGGTCTACGCCTCGGGCACGCTCATCGGGGCGGTGATGTTCTCCATGCTCATGGCGAACATGTTCCTCCTGCCGCTCTTCATGCAGGAGCTGCTCGGGTTCACCGCCACCCAGTCCGGCCTGGCGCTCATGCCGCGCACCCTGGTGATGATGGTGGTGACCCCGTTCGTGGGGAAGATCTACAACCACGTCTCGCCGCGGCTCCAGGTCGGCTTCGGGATCGTGATGGTCTCCCTCGGGAACTGGTTCCAGGGCCACCTCACGCTCGCCTCCAGCCAGCAGGACGTGATCTGGGCCATCGGCGTGCAGGGGATCGGCTTCGCCTTCCTCTTCGTGCCGCTCACCACCGTGGCGCTCTCGAAGATCCCGCGCCACCTCATGTCCGACGCCACCGGTCTCAACTCGCTCTTCCGCCAGATCGGCGGCTCGGTGGGGCTGGCGGTCTTCGCCACCCTCATCACCCACCACGGCAAGATCGCCACCGCGGCGGTGAACGCCCACGCCGCCGAGACCAACCCCGCCACCTGGCAGCGGCTGGCCGGCATCCAGCAGGCGCTCCAGGCGCGCGGCTACGACGCCGCCAGCGCCAAGGCCGCCGCGCTGCAGGCGCTCGGCGGCGCCATCCAGCAGCAGGGGATGGTGCTCTCGTTCGAGAAGGTCTTCCTCATCGCCGGCATCGTCTTCATGGCGGTCCTGCCGCTCCTCTGGTTCCTGCGCTCCCCCGCCCACGCCAAGGCGGCGGAGCCCGTGCACGTCGAGATGTGACCATGGAAAACACCGTCAAGAACGAGACCCCCCCCGAGACGCCGCGCGCGCAGGAGCCGCTCCGGCCGGTCGAGGGCGAGCCCGCGGCCGCCCCGGCCGACGCGGGCAAGAAGGGCCGGCGCAAGCCGTTCCTCATCCTCGGCGCCATCACCGCCGCCGTGCTGCTCGGCGTGGGCGGCTACATGCTCCTCACCGCCGGCCAGGAGAACACCGACGACGCGCAGGTGGAGGCGGACGTGGTGCCCACCGCGGCGCGGGTGGGCGGGCAGGTGCTGGAGGTCGCGGTCGCCGAGAACCAGCTGGTGAAGAGGGGCGACCTGATCCTCGCCATCGACCCGGCCGACTACGAGGCGCGGGCCGCCGAGGCCCACGCCGGGGTGCTCACCGCCCAGGCCCAGGCCGACGCCGCCGAGGCGCAGGAGCGGGTCATCGGCGCGAGCGCCACCGGCGGGTTCGCCACCGCCGAGGCGGGCGTGTCGGCCTCCTCGGTGGCGGTCGCCAACGCCGAAGCGCAGGTGGCGGCGGCGCTGGCCGGGCTGGTGCGCGCCGAGGCCGAGGCGCACAAGGCCGACCTCGACCTCACCCGCGCCAAGCAGCTGCTCGCCGCGCGGGCCGTGCCGCAGCAGGCGCTCGACAACGCCCAGGCCGCCGCCGCCGCCGCCCGCGCGGCCCTCGTCCAGGCCCAGGCGCAGGTGCGCGCGGCCGA
>JAJXVM010000313.1 GCA_021782135.1 Myxococcales bacterium
CGGCAGGGCGAGCACCAGCCGCTCCGCGCCGCGCGCGCGCACCAGCCTGGCCGCGACGGCGGCGCGGGAGGCGTTCGCCGAGCCGTCGTCCACGAGCAGCACCATCCTGCCCCTGGGATCGGTCAGCGCCCGGCCGGCGCGCAGGTCCCGCCCCCACTCGGCGGCCATCGCCTGCTCCTGCGCGACCAGCCTCGCCAGCGCCCGCGGGCCGAGCCCCCGCGCGGCGCCGGGCGCGACGTACGGCTCGCCCTGCTCGGCGATCGCTCCGAGCGGAGCGTGAGGCGCCTCGGGGGTGGCGAGCCGGCGCACGGCCAGCAGGTCGAGCGGGACGCAAAGCACCCTCGCCACCTCGGCCGCCACCACCGCCCCGCCGCGCGGGATGCCGAGGACGAGCGGTCGCTCCTGCACCAGGCTGGCGAGACGCCGCGCCAGCTGGGTTCCGGCCTCGCAGCGATCCTGGAACGACATAGATCCAGATTCATGATCGCGCCGTCCGCGACGCGCCGCCACCCACCTGCGAGGGTCCCCCTCCGGCCCCCACCTCGGCGCGTGCAGCGGGCCACCCGCCGCGCATGATCGACGGAGAAGGGCGCGCCGACGCGCTGCCGGACACCGCGGCGCCGCGACGGCACGCCGGGAGGTGCACATGTCCACGAGGGCGGAGCAGTTCCGGTACTTCGCCGAGCGATCCGGGCCGAAGCGCCCGAAGCAGCAGGTCTCGGGCGGCGGCGCGGCCAAGGCGCACAACGCGTCCGAGCGCGCGGCGCGCAGCGCGGTCTACGCCCTGGAGTCGAGCGAGGGGCAGCCCTCGCGCAAGTCCACGCGCAAGGCGGCCAACCGGATCAAGAACGACGTGCAGTTCCGGATGAAGCAGCAGGTCCACGAGATGCGCCCCGAGGACCGGCCGCGGCCGCCCGCCAGGTGAGCCGTGCCGGCGGGGCGGCGCCTCCACTTTGCCGGCCCTGGGAGCCGCCCCGAGGCTGCCGCGGAGGGCGCCCATCGAAGGGGTGGCCGACCCGCCGAGCGGGTTGAACTCCCGCGCCCGGATGCCAAGGATCGAGGCGCGCGCGGCCGGGGCGCTCGCCTCCGGACCTCGCGTGGGAGGTGGCCGTGGCTCCCGTGGCGCTCTCACCCGAACGGCTCCTCCGGCGCTGCCCCGCGGAGAGCCTGCCCTTCTCCACCACCTCGGAGCTCGCCGACCCGGAGGGCCCGCTCGGACAGGGGCGCGCGGTCGAGGCGCTGGAGCTGGGGATCTCCCTGCGCGGACCGGGGCACCACCTGTTCGCCCTCGGCCCGCCGGGGGTGGGCAAGCGCACCGTGGTGGCCCAGGTGCTCGCGCGGCGGGCCGCGGCCCAGCGCGCGCCGGACGACTGGTGCTACCTCAACGACTTCGCCGATCCGCAGCGCCCTCGGGTCTTGCGGTTGCCGGCCGGCCGGGCCGTCCGGTTCCGGGCGGACATGGACCGGATGGTCGAGGACCTGCGCGCCGCCATCCCGGCCGTGCTCGAGGGCGAGGACTACCGCACCCGGCTCCAGCTCCTCGAGAAGCAGCTCGAGGAGCGGCGCCAGCAGGCCATGCAGGGGGTGCAGGCGCGGGCCGCCGAGCGGCAGCTCACGCTGGTGCGCACGCCGGTGGGCTTCGCGGTGGCGCCGCTGCGGAACGGGGAGGTGCTCGGGCCGGACGAGTTCCACGCGCTGCCCGAGCAGGAGCAGCAGCGGCTCCGGGAGGCGATCGCCCGGACCCAGGAGGAGCTCCAGGAGGCGTTGCGGGGCATCCCCAAGGTCGAGCAGGCCCACCGGGAGCAGGTGAAGAAGCTGAACCGGGAGGTCGCGCTCTTCGCGGTCGGCCACCTCGTGGACGAGCTCCGGCAGCGCTGGGCCGACCAGCCGCAGGTGCTCTCCCACCTCGACGCGGTGCAGGCCGACGTGCTCGAGAACGTCCGCGACTTCCTCGGCGCCTCCGAGGCCGACGACGCCGCCGGGCAGATCCGCAAGCTCCTCTCCGACAGCCCGGCCCTGCGCCGGTACGGGGTGAACGTGCTGGTCGACCACGGGGCCACCGCCGGGGCGCCGGTGGTGACCGAGGACCTGCCGACCTGGCCCAACCTGCTCGGGCGCATCGAGCACCACGCCCACTTCGGCACGCTGGTCACCAACTTCACCCTCATCCGGCCCGGCGCCCTCCACCGCGCCAACGGCGGGTACCTGGTGCTCGAGGCGCGCAAGCTGCTGCAGGAGCCGTTCTCGTGGGAGCACCTCAAGCGGGCGCTCCGCGCCGGGCAGCTGCGCATCGAGCCGGCGGAGCGGCTGTACGGGCTCTCCGGCGCGGCCTCGCTCGAGCCCGAGCCCATCCCGCTCTCCCTCAAGGTGGTCCTGGTGGGCGAGCCGCTGCTCTACCACCTGCTCTCGGCGCTCGACCCGGAGTTCTCGCAGCTGTTCCAGGTCGCGGCCGAGTTCGAGCACGAGCTCCCGCGGGCCGGCAACGAGCTCCCCTTCGCGCGGCTCTGCGCCGCCCTGGCGCGGCGCGAGGGGCTGCGGCCGCTCGACCGCGACGCGGTGGCGCGGGCCATCGAGCACTCGGCGCGCCAGGCGGGGGACGCCGAGAAGCTCTCCGCCGACGTGCGGGGGCTCCTGGATCTCCTGCGCGAGGCCGACCAGGCCGCCGCCGCGGCGGGTCGGCCCGCGGTGACCCGGGACGACGTGCAGGCGGTCGTCGACGCGCGCCGGCGCCGGCACGGCCGGCTGCGGGAGCGGGTGGAGGAGGAGATCGCGCGCGGGACGCTGCTGGTGGACGTGAGCGGCGCCGCGGTGGGCCAGGTGAACGGGCTCTCGGTGGTGCAGCTCGACAAGCTCGACTTCGGCCGGCCGAGCCGGATCACCGCCCAGGTCCGGCTGGGCAAGGGCGAGGTGGTGGACGTCGAGCGCGAGGTGGAGCTGGGGGGCCCCATCCACTCCAAGGGCGTGCTCATCCTGGTCGGCTACCTGGGCGGGCGCTTCGCCGCGCACCGCCCCCTCACCCTCTCCGCGAGCCTGGTGTTCGAGCAGTCCTACGGCGGGGTGGAGGGCGACAGCGCCTCCTGCGCCGAGCTGTGCGCGCTGCTCTCGGCGCTCTCCGGCGCGCCCATCCGCCAGTCCATCGCGGTCACCGGCTCGGTGAACCAGCACGGGCGGGTGCAGGCGGTCGGCGGCGTGAACGAGAAGATCGAGGGCTTCTTCGCCGTGTGCCGCCGGCGCGGGCTCGACGGAGGGCAGGGGGTGGTGATCCCGGCCGCCAACGACAAGCACCTCATGCTCTCCGAGGAGGTGGTGCGGGCCTGCGCCGCGGGCCAGTTCCACGTCTGGACGGCGGAGCACGTGGACGAGGTGCTCGAGCTGCTCACCGGCCTGCCGGCCGGCGAGCGCGGCGCGGACGGACGGTTCCCGGAGGGGTCGGTGAACGCGCGCGTGGAGGCCCGCCTCTCCCAGCTCGCCGAGGAGGCGCGGGCCTTCGCGGCGCCGCCCCAGCCGGCCGATCGGGCGGGCCCGGGGAGGCCGGCGTGAGCGCGGTCGCCGGCGCGGCGCTGCGGCGCCTGCTGCTGGCGCTCGACGCCTCGCGGTCGAGCCCGGAGGCGGTCTCGGCCGCCATGGCCCTCGCCGGCGGGCTCGGCGCCCGGCTGGAGGCGCTCTTCGTGGAGGACGAGGACCTGCTGCGCGCCGCGGCCCTGCCCTTCGGGCGGCAGCTCCGGCTCCCGACCGGCGCGCCGGGGCCGCTCGACGAGGCGACCCTCCGCGCCGATCTGCGGGCGCTGGTGGCCCGCGCCCGGGAGGCGCTCGCCGAGGCGGCCGGCCCGCTCCGGGTGGAGTGGACGCTCGAGGTG
>JAJXVM010000036.1 GCA_021782135.1 Myxococcales bacterium
GCGAGCGGGAGGGGGCGGACGAGCCGCGGCGGGCCGCCTGAGCCGCGGCGGGTGGCGCGGCCGCGAGGCTCAGAACCTCACGGCGCGCACCGCCCCGGCGGCCGCGTCGGCGACGTAGAGGGTCCCATCGGGACCGGTGGCGAGCCCGAGGGGCAGGCCGAAGGTGGCCAGCGCCGCCGGGCCGTCGCCGCCTCCGGTTCGCCCGGAGCCGGCCAGGGTGTGCACCGTCGAGGTCGCGGCGGTGTCGCCGGGCGCGAGCGCCCGGATCCGGTCGCTGCCCGGATCGGAGAAGGCGAGGGCGCCGCCGGCCCAGGCCGCGCCGCCCTGGGCCGCGAGCAGCGCCACGTCTCCGGTGCCGTCCAGGAAGCCCTGGTGGTCGCCGCCGGCGAGGGTGGTCACGGTCCGGGCCGGGTCGCGCCCGATGGCCTTGAGCGCGTAGGTGGCCGAGTCCACGAAGAGGATGCGCCCGTCCGGCGCGGCGGCCAGGGCGGTGGGGAAGGCGATGCGCGCGGTCGCCGCCGGTCCGTCGAGGTTGCCGCCCCCTGCCGCCCCGACGAGCGTGGTCACGTTGCCGCTCGCGTCGAGCTGCCGGATCCGGCTGTTGCCGGTGTCGGCGATGAGGAGGGTCCCGCTCACCGGGTCGCGCAGCACCGCGGTGGGGAAGTCGAACCTCGCCTGCAGCGCCGGTCCGTCGGCGAACCCCTTCACGCCGAAGGTGCCGGCGATGGTGGAGACGGTGTGGAGCGGGTCGGTCCCGATGCGCCGGATGGCGCCGTTGTCGGCGTCGGCCACGAGCACGCTCCCGTCCGCCTCGGCGGCGACGCCCACCGGTTGCGAGAAGCGCGCCTGCGCCCCCGGCACGCCGTCGTAGCTCGGGTCGCGCGAGGGCTGGCCGTCGCCGGCCAGCACCGTCACCGCGCCGTTCGTCACCAGGAAGATCTGGTTCGCCCGCGGCGAGGCCACCGCGAGGGCGCCGCCGGGCAGGACGGCCACGCCGGTCGGGGCGGCGATCCCGGTCGCGACCGTGGTCACGCTGGCCGCGAAGGGCCCCTGGGGCGCGGGGGCCGGGGCGGGGCCGGCGAGCCCGTCCGGCACCGGGAGCCCGAGCGCCTCGGCGAGGACGTTGGCGGTCATCCGCTCCACCCGGCCGTCGTGCACGGGCGAGCCGGGGTCGAGCCCGCGCGCCCAGTCGATGGTGGAGGCGTCGAACACCAGCGCGCCGCTGGCGGCGCGGCGGGCCACCGCCTGCGCCCGGCCGAAGTTCCCCTCGCCGTCCACCAGCGGCGACTCGGCCAGCACCTCGGTGCCGGCGGGCACCTCGAAGCCGTCGAGCTCGCGGTCGTACTCGTCCCCGACCAGCGCCGGGATCGAGTCGCCGGCCTGGAGCCCCGTGCCCGCGAAGAGCCAGGAGGAGGGGTCGCTCGCGACGAGCGGCGCGGAGAGGATGGTCCACGACTGGTACATGGCGCCGAGCAGCTCCTGCTCGGGGCGGCCGATCACCGGATCGCGGTAGCGGCCGGTCCGGCCGGCGTCCTGCACCGGGTCGTCCTGCGGGTACATCTTGTAGCAGGTGAGCGTGCGCGGGTTGGCCGGGCTGGCGTAGTCCCCGAAGCGCGCCTTCCAGTAGCCGGCGTTGGCGCCGAAGAAGAGCAGCGGCACGCCCGCGTCGCGCGCCTGGTCGGCCGCGTCCCGCTCCTCGCCGACCCAGTACTCGTCGTGGAAGATGGAGAGGAAGGCGCCGGCCCCCTCGAGCAGGGTCGCGCCCGCCGCCGCCACCTCGGCGTTGCTGGTGTAGGTGACGTCGTAGCCGTGCTGCTCGAGGAACCGCGCGAAGGGCACCTCGCCGTCCCAGAGCGGGCCCAGGCCGTAGCCGCGGCCGTAGGGGCGGTCGAAGCTCACCGAGGTGGCGAACCCGCCGGGCACCAGGCCCGAGCCGTCGGAGTAGAGCGACTCGCCGCCCCAGGCGTTGTAGGCCTGGGCGGTGGTGATCGAGGCCTGGAAGAGGAGGTCGGCGGGGCGGCCGTCCACCACCAGCAGCGGCGCGAAGCTCGCGTACCCGTCGTCGCGCGTGAACTTCACGGCGTAGACGCCGGAGACGGTGGCCGGCGGGAGGTCCAGGCCGAAGGACGGAGTCCAGGCGCAGCGCACCAGGCCGGTGGTCGGGTCGGGAGGGCAGGGGGCCTGCGGCGCGGCCGCGAACGGGCCGCCGGAGAGGATCCGCCGGGCGCCGGCGCCGCCGTACCAGCCGAACCGGTAGAGCGCCCAGCTCGCCTGGTGCGGGGCGCTGGCCTCGACCATCGCCTGCACGTGGTCGCCGGCGCGGGCGGAGCTCCGGTCGAGGTAGCCCTCGATCAAGTGAGGCTGCCAGCGGTTCACGCCGGCGGACCAGCCCGGATCGCCGGCCAGCGCGTTCTCGGCCGGGACGGGGTTCTGGTAGCCGGGGCGCGGCGGCGGCCAGGTGCGGGGGCACGGCCCGGCGTCCGCGCAGGTGCCGCTCGTCCCACCGCTCGCTCCCCCGTCCGTGCCAGAGGCGCCTGTGCCGCCGTCCGTGCCCGTGGCGCCCGTCCCCGCGCCGCCGTCTCCAGCGCCGCTCCCGCCGTCGCAGCTCCCGCTGCAGGCCGACGCGATCCCGGCGCGGGCTCCCGAGCTCCCACAGCCGACGGCGAGGAGGGCCGCGAGCGCGGCGGCCCCGGGGCGCAGCCGAGCACCGATGGACGTTCGCACGGACCAAGCGTGCGGTCCGCCTGCTCGCCGCACAACCACCCGCCCGGTGGGCCCGGCGGGGAGGGAACACTCCGGGCCCTCGGGGCCGCCCCTCCCCATCCCTCCCCGTGCGACGGGGAGGGAGTGACTCGGGGCAGCTCGAGGCCAGGCGACAGCGGGGCGAGCTCCTTCCCTCTCCCGCGAAGCGCGGGAGGGTCAGGGAGGGGCAGCTCGTGGCCAGGCGACCGCGGGGCGAGCTCCTTCCCTCTCCCGCGAAGCGGGGGAGGGTCAGGGAGGGGGCTTCCCGGCCGGCGGCTCGGGGCCGAGCCGGTTGGAGAAGCGCCAGTGCACGTAAACCGTGTACGCGACCGCGAGCGCGATGCCGATGGGCCACCAGACCGCCCCGAGCCGCAGCGAGCGGTCGTCGGCGCGCACCTGCTCGAGGGTCACCGAGAAGGCCGGGTCGACGCTGGAGGGGAGCAGCACCGGGTAGAGCCCGGCGGCGGCGCTCGCCAGCAGCATGGCGAGGAAGCCGCTCCAGAGGCCGAAGGCGAGCTCATCGCGCCCCCGGCGGTAGGCGAGCACGCTCCCGCCGAGCGCCAGGATCCCGGCCAGCGGGAAGATCAGCCGCGCCGGCTGGTGGAACAGCGTGGCGGGGACGAGCGGCTGGACGAGGAAGGTGACGCCGCTCATCACCACCGTGAGCGCGCCCGAGATCCCCCACACCGGCAGCACCAGCGCCCGCGCCCGCTCGCGCACCGGGCCGCTGGTCCGGAAGTTGAGCCAGAGCGCCCCCTGCTCGGCCAGCGCGAAGGTCGCGGTGGCGCCGACGAGCACCGTGTACCAGTCGAGGATGCCGGTGTCCCGGCTGGCGGCCTGGAAGTCGGTCCAGAGCGGCTGCAGGAACCAGGCGCCGGGCTCGCGGGGCACCCCGCGGATCACGTTTCCGATCGCCACCCCGAGGAAGAACGCCAGCAGCAGGCTCGACGCCGAGAAGGTGACGTCGAGCGCCTCGCGCCAGAGCGGGGAGGGCAGGTGGCTGCGCAGCTCGATCGACACCCCGCGCACGATGAGCAGCCAGAGCACGATCATGAGCGGCAGGTAGAAGCCGCTGAAGCTCAGGGCGTAGAGCTCGGGGAAGGCGAAGAAGAGCGTGCCCCCCGCGGCCACCAGGTAGACCTCGTTGCCGTCCCAGAGCGGGCCGATGGTCCCGAGCAGCTGGCGGCGCTCGGCGTCGGTGCGGGCGAGCCCGAGGTGGAGGATGCCGGTGCCGAGGTCGTAGCCGTCGAGCACCACGTAGCCCGCGAGCAGGAAGGCGAGGAAGCAGAAGAAGAGCGTGCCCATGGCTCAGCTCCCGGCGGGCGCGTGCGGATCGTCGGCGATCTCCGCCGGCCCGCGCGCGATCTCGCGCGTCACCAGCAACAGGAAGAGGATGGCGAGGAGCGCGTGCGTGCCGGTGAAGCCGATGAGGGTGAAGAGCGCGTTCCCCGAGGAGACGTGGTACGAGGCGCCGGCCGCGGTCCGGAAGAGGCCGTGCACGAGCCACGGCTGACGCCCGGCCTCGGCGGCCACCCACCCGGCGGTGTTGGCGATGTAGGGGAAGGGGATGGCGAGCAGCAGCACCCAGAGCATGGCGCGTGCGTCGAAGAGCTTGCGCCGCCAGAGCAGGAACAGGGCGCCGCACTGGATGGCGATGAAGAAGGTCCCGAGCCCCACCATCACGTGGTACGCGTAGTAGACGAGCGGCACGTTCGAGGGCCACTGGTCCACCGGGAAGGCGTCGAGCCCCTCCACCCGCGCCGTCCAGCGCCGCCAGGTCAGGAAGCTGAGCGCGTGGCCGACCTCGAGCGGGTTGTCGAGCCGGCGGCGCTGCATGTCCGGCTGGCCGACGATGACCAGCGCCGCGCCCGGCCTGCTCACGAACAGCCCCTCCAGCGCGGCCAGGGTCGCTGGCTGGTGCTCCGCGACCATCCGCCCCTGCGAGTCGCCGGTGGGGAAGATCTGGACCACGCTCGCGATGGCGCCCACGATGACCCCGGTGCGGACGAAGACCCGCGCCTGCTCCTGGAAGCGCCGCTGCAGCAGGTAGAGCGCGCCGATGCCGGCCATCACGAAGGAGCCGGTCTGCACCGCGCCCGTCATCACGTGCAGGTACTCCCAGCGCAGCCAGGGGTTCGACAGCACCGCCCACAGGCTCACCAGCTCGAGCTTGCCCGCGGCGTCGAGGCGGTAGCCGACCGGGTGCTGCAGGAAGGCGTTGGTGGCGGTGATGAAGTAGCCGGAGACCCAGGCCCCGGCGAACACCGCCAGCGAGGCGAGCCAGGCGCCCTTCCGGCCGACGAGCTTCTCCCCGTAGAGGAAGAGGCCGAGGAAGGTGGACTCGGCGAAGAAGGCGAAGACGCCCTCCAGCGCCAGCGTCTGGCCGATCACCCCACCGGCGTAGCGCGAGAACGGCGCCCAGTTGGTGCCGAACTGGAACTCCATCGGGATCCCGGTCACCACCCCGATGACGAAGTTGATCCCGAAGATCCTGGCCCAGAACCGGGCCGCCCGGTGCAGCGCCTCGTCCTTCCGCCGCCGCGAGAGCGTCTCCAGGAGCGCGATGAGCAGCGCGAGCCCCATGGTGAGCTGCGGGAAGAGGTAGTGGAAGACGATGGTGAAGCCGAACTGGAACCGGTGGATGAGGAGGAGGTCTCCCATGGCTCGCCCCGACGCGCGGTGCGGCCAACATCCGCACGGCGGGGGCGGCGGGGGAAGCAGGCGTTCGGGGAGCCCCGAAGCAGGGGACAGCGGAGGGGGCCGCGGGCGGCTCGCGCGGCGCGCGGAACCCGGGAGCGCCTAGAGGGACTCGGGCCGCTTCCCGTGCCGGGCCACCACGACGGTGTGGATGCCACCGCGCACCGCGAAGTCGCCCACCACCTCGAGGAACCGCGGCCGCAGCAGCCCGACGAGGTCGTCGCAGATGCGGTTGGTGACCGCCTCGTGGAACGTCCCTTCCTCGCGGAAGCTCCACAGGTACAGCTTCAGGCTCTTCAGCTCGACGCAGAGCTCGTCCGGGACGTAGGTGAGCCGGATGGTCGCGAAGTCGGGCTGACCGGTCACCGGGCAGACGCAGGTGAACTCCGGGCACTCCATCCGGATCTCGTACGGGCGCTCCGGCTTGGGATTTTTGAAAGTTTGCAGGTCTCGGGAGGGGCTGGTCGGCATCGTGCGGCTTTCTACCATCCCTGGACGGGGATTCCGAAGGGGCGGCGCTGGAGCATTTTTCCGGGTGCGCCCTGGAATTTCTACAGGGGGAAGGGCGCACGGACCCGGCCACGGCGGGGCAAGCCCTCGTAATCCGGTGGGGGCCGGGAAGGCAAGCCGATTGCTAAAGGGAGGGGGTATGAAGACGACGACCCGGAAGCGCAGTTCCTCCCGCCTCTCCCCGCGCCGCGTCGTGACCACCCTCGGAGACCTGGTCAGCGCCGCCTACGAAGTCACCGACGGGCTGGGAGAAAAGCGGCTCGAGACCGCCCGGCTGCTCCTCACCCGGTCCCCGCTCGCGCGGGCCATGTCGCCCCACGTGCGGTTCGTCTAGCCGCGGCGCGGCCCTGATCCGCGCGGTCAGGGCCGCAGCCCGGCCATGGCGAGGAGCGAGAGGAGCAGCACCAGCAGCGCCTCGCCGGCGATGAGCCCGGAGGCGAGCGGCACCCGGTAGCTCTCCTCCGTCCGCGGCGAGGAGCGCGCCCAGAGCGCCTGGGCCACCCCGCCGATCACCATGGGCAGCACGGCGAAGCCGGGGATGAGCATGCCCAGGCCCACCGCGGTGGGCGAGGGCAGCCAGCGCCGCCGCCGCGGGTCGGCCTCGAGCAGCGTGAGGAGCACGCCCGCCGCCAGCGCCAGCCCGAGCGCCGTCAGGCAGCCGCGCGGCAGGGTCGAGAACCCCTTCGCGAGCAGCTCGGCGAAGCCGGCCCACTTCACCGAGATGGGCGAGGAGAGCCCCTCCCCGCCGACGCCGTAGCGGGCGCGCAGCGCCGGGTAGGCGAGCGCCACCGCCAGCGAGCCGACCGGCACCGCCAGGAGCTGCACGATGGTGAGGTGGCGGTAGTTGGCCCCGACGATCTGGCCGGCCCGGTAGTCCTGCATGAGGTGCTCGCCGTTGGCGGCCACCGTCCCGCTCATGCCCGAGCCGATCATGTTCACCGGGATGTGGCCGGGGACGAGCACCGCGAAGACCGCCTGCATCAGGTTCGCGAGCGCGCTGATGGGCGCCCAGTTGGTCTCGCCGAGCACCCGGGTGCCGACCAGCATCAGCGGCAGGGACAGCAGCAGCGAGACGGCCGTGAGCCAGAAGGGAAAGCCGAGCGAGATCTTCTGGACCACCGCCAGCAGGATCGCGAGCCCGATGGAGCCCGGGATCACCAGCCGCATCGGGAACTCCTCGCGGCCGCCGGCGGCGACGTCGAGGCGGGAGAGCCCCTCGAAGCTGCGCACCACCACCTTCCACTTCAGCGCGAGCGCGGTGAGCCCGCCCGAGACCATGAGCCCGGTGGCCGGCCACATCACCCACTTCAGCACGTCGGGGAAGGTCTGCTCCGGCACCACGCCCGCGCCGGTCAGCCAGGGCGGGGCGACGATCCAGGCGAGGATCATCCCCAGGCCCATCGACAGCGTGACCCGCAGCCCGACCAGCAGGCCGGAGCCGAAGGAGAGCAGCGAGACCTCGGTGCCCATCCGCAGGGCGGTCCCGTGCGGCCCGAGGCCGAGCTCCCCGGGCACGAGCGGCAGGAGCCGCAGGACCCGCCCCCCGGCCAGCTTCAGCCGCCAGTGCAGGTCGCGCGCCGCCGCGAGCGCCGCCGAGAGCGCGAGGCCGAGCCCGAGCGCGCGCACCCGCTGGGCCGCCTCCCGCCGGTCGAGGTCGAGCACCAGCATGGTCTCGCCCGCGGCCGTGCCGTCGGGGAAGGGGAGGTCCTCCTCGTCGATGTAGTGGCGGCGCAGCGGCACCGCGAGCAGCACGCCGAGCAGCCCGGCCACGGTGAGCCAGGAGAAGATCTGGAGCGTCGTGAGGTGGATGGAGAAGCCGAGCTCCGGCTTGGCGTTGAGCATGTCGAAGGCGGCCAGGAGCACGCACATGAAGCCGGCCTGGCCGGCGGCGGTGCCGGCCGTCTGCACCAGGTTGTTCTCCCACCGCGTGCCCCGCTCGCCGGTGAAGAGCCCGAGCACCCCGAGGGCGAGGTAGCCGAAGAACGCGCTCACCACCGAGATGTTGGGCCCGTACCCGATCTTGAGGACCACGTACGGATAGGAGGCGCCGATTAGCGCCGCGACCGCGAGGGCGGTCCCGACCGCGCGGAGGGTGAGCTCGCGGCGGGGCTCGGCGGCGGCGCTGGCGCGGGGGGAGGGCTCGGCGGTCTTCATCGGCCCGCGATTGAAGCCGATTCCCCTCGGGTGCGCCAACAACCTGCACCCGACCGCGCGCGGCGGCCTCGGCCCGGGTCGCACCTTCGGCCACATCCGCTCCATTCCCGGAAAATCAGGCCGTTGGAACAGCGCTCGCCTGGGCGCCTGGTGCCTAACCCCCTGGCCCCGTGGCAAATGGACGCCTGACCGGGGTGCCGAGCGTCGAATCGAACGCTCAATTGGGGCGCCCCACCGCCAAGGAGCCCCGATGCAGAAGACGGCCCTCACCCTCGCGCTGCTCTGCCCGCTTGCCGCCTCCGCCGCCACCCACCCGAGCCTGTTCTACGGACCGGGCGACGTCGCCCGCCTGCAGCAGCAGGCGCAGACGACGCACCAGGTCGTCTACAGCGGGCTCAAGAGCGGAGTCGACCAGTTCGTGGGGACGCAGATCGCCTCGGACGGGACCGTCACCTGGAGCTCTGGCCGGACCTTCAACCTCGGCGACCGCCGCGACATCGGCAACGCGCTCGAGGTCTTCTCCTTCCTCTGGCAGATCGACGGCGGCCAGCAGTACGCCCAGCTGGCGCACGACTGGCTGATGGACGTGGTCTCGTGGGGCAACCTGGACCTCGACGGGACGCAGGACCTCCTGCTCGGCCACATGGTCACCGGGGTGGCGATCGCCTACGACATCCTCTACCCGAACCTCACCGACGCCGAGCGCACGACCGTGCGCCAGGTGCTCGCCCAGAACGCCGCGGCCCAGTACGCCAACTCGGTCAACGGGGTCTGGTGGTCGGCGGAGTACGGGCAGAATCACAACTGGGTGAACACCGACTCCTTCGGCTACGCCGCGCTGGCGATGCAGGGCGAGTGGGACCAGGCGACCGTCGACGCCTGGCGCAACCGGGCCATCGCCAACGCGCAGACCGTCAAGACGCTCACCGACCCGATGACCGACGGCACCTGGCACGAGGGGCCGGCCTACCTCGCCTACGGCCTGCTCTGGCACATCCCCTTCGTGGACGCGCTCAAGCGCGCCGGCTACGGCGACCTGACGCAGTGGGGGATCGTGAAGGGGATCGGGGCCTACCGGGCCTACAACCAGCTGCCCGAGCAGCCCAACGCCTACGTGCTGGCGTCGGGCGACTTCTTCGGGTTCGGCCTCGACGACCAGCTCTTCGCGCTGCGCTTCGCCGCCTCGCGCTACGGCGACGGGGTGGCGCAGGCGGCCGCCGACCGCTGGCTCGCGGGGGCGAAGCGGAACGACTACGCGCCGGAGCAGAACGCCCAGATGTTCGAGTTCCTCTACTGGGACCCGAGCGTCGCCGCGACCGACCTGCACACCCAGCCGCTCGACTGGTACGGGCCGAACATGGGCGGCGTGGTCTTCCGCTCCGGCTGGGACCCGGGCGCGATCCTCTTCGGGCTCAAGTGCGGCGACTACGGCGGGCTCACCTTCTGGCAGCGGCTCGCCGCCGGCGACGCGCTCCTCCCCGACCTCGACTTCAGCCACGACCACGCCGACGACAACGGCTTCTACCTCTACGGGAACGGCAGCTGGCTCGCGCCCGAGGCCGACGGCTACTACATCGGCCAGCCCGACTCGCCCCCGCCGGCGGCCAACGAGACCGTCTACCACAACAGCCTCACCGTGGACGGCGCGGGGCAGCTCGGCGAGGGCGTGCGGAGCAGCGGCGACGGCTCGGCGAACTACTCCTGGTTCGCGCAGCGGCAGGGGCAGATCGCCTTCCACGGCTCGACCACGCACTTCTCCTACGCCATCGGCGAGGGGGCGCAGCTCTACCCGGCGTCGATGGGGCTCACCCGCTGGGACCGGCACGCGCTGTTCCTCGATCGCAAGTGGGTGGTGCTGCGCGACGTCGTCGAGTCGACCCTGACGCACGACTACCACTTCGTCGCGCACTTCATGAACGGCGCCAGCCAGGACGGCAGCTGGGTGCAGGGCACCGGCACCAACGGCCAGCTCCTCGGGGTGGCGGTGGTGGCGCCGCAGGGCTTCGGGGTGGACTTCTTCACCCAGGCGCCGGCGCACATCTCGGATCTCAACCCGGCCGGCCAGGTCTCGGTGGCCTCGATCCACCCGGCCTCCCCGGTCCAGAACGCGACCTTCCTCACCGCGCTCGTCCCCACCTCGAACTGGGCCGGCCGCCAGCAGGTGGCGGCGCTCGACGCCACCCAGGCCGACGGCGGCCTCACGCTCACCGACGGCGGCCACGTGGTCGCGGCGGTGTTCGACTCCAGCCCCTCGGGCGAGCGGCGCGCCGGCGGTTACCACCTGCTCGGCGCGACCGGCGTGGCCGAGTACGACTCCGGCGCGCTCTCGCGGGCGCTGCTCGTCTCGGCGACCCTCCTCGAGGACGCGCAGGGGCTGGTGTTCCAGCAGGACGGCAAGGGGAGCGTGCTCGAGGCCGACGGCCTGAACGGCACCACCGTGGCCCTGACCGGCGACGTGCTCGGGACGGTCACCCTCCGCGCGCCCAGCGCGCAGGCGGTCACCTGGTTCGGCGCGCCCGTGCCGTTCACCCGGCAGGGGGCCCTGGTGGTGGTGAACGGCGGGGTGGTCGCGGCGCCGGCCGGGGCCACGACCGCCGGCGCGGCGACCGCCGGCGCCGCCTCCGGGACCTCGACGGCGAGCGGCACCGCTGGAGGCACCTCGACGACCGGGTCGACCACGAGCAGCGGCGGCACGCCCCTCACGCCGGCGGGCGTCACCAAGATGTCGAGCGGCGGCTGCTCCGCCGGCGCCGAGGGCGGGATCCTGGCCCTGCTCGGCCTCGCCGGGGCGCTGCGCCGCCGCCGGCGGCGCCGGTCCACCGAGCGGGAGCCGGACGAGACCGCCGGCTCCGCGTCCTAGACGGGAGCGAGGAGAGAACGGGGGCCCGCGCCCGAGCCCGGCGCGGGCCCCCTCGCGTCCTCGCCGCCTCGGGGGAGCGGCGACGGCGCGCTCCTCTAGGCCGCCGCGCCCTCGCCCGACGCGCCGAGCGGCCACTCGATCTCGACCGCCAGCGCCTGCAGCTCGCGACGCAGCTTGTCCTTGGCGCGGATCTCGAGCTGGCGGGCGCGCTCGCGCGAGAACCCGAAGTGCTCGCCGAGCTCGGAGAGCGTGACCGGCTTGTCCGTCATGAGCCGCTTCTGGATGATGTAGCGCTCGCGCTCGTCGAGCCGGAGCAGGGCCTCGCGCACCTTGCCGGAGAGCAGGTGCTCCTCCTGCGCCTCGGAGAGGGCGTAGTCCTGCGGCGCGCCGTGCCCGACCAGCATGTCCACGTGGGCATAGCCCCCGCCGTCGCCCATCGGGGCATCGAGGGAGAGGTCGCGCCCCTCCATGCGCTGCTCCATCTCCTTCACGTCGGTCGTCTTCACCCGCAGCTTGCGCGCGATCTTGTCGGCGTCGTTGCCGTCCGACTCGAAGCCGTGCTCCGGGGAGAGCTTGTCGAGCTCGCGCTTGGTCCGCGCCAGGGAGAAGAAGAGCTTCCGCTGGGCCTGCGTGGTCCCGAGCTTCACGAGCGACCAGGACCGCAGGATGTAGTTCTGGATGTACGCGCGGATCCACCAGACGGCGTAGGAGATGAGCCGGATCCCCTTGTCCGGGTCGAACTTCTGGACCGCCTTCATGAGGCCCAGGTTCCCCTCCTGGATCAGGTCCGACATCTTGAGCCCGTACGAGCGGTACTCGTAGGCCACCTTCACGACGAACCGCAGGTTGGAGGTGACGAGGTGGTGCGCCGCCCGGGTGTCTCCGCTCGAGCGGTACAGGCGGGCGAGCCGCTGCTCCTCCTGCACGGTCAGCAGGGGGAAGTTCTTCAGCTCCGAGAGGTACAGCTCGAGCGAGGTGGCGCTCGAGAGGTCGGGTGCGTTCTTCGTCTGGGCCTTGGCCTTGGTGTTTGGCATCGCGCCGGGAAGTCAGCAATCGGCGTGCCGCGGCGCGAAGCGGCTCGGAGGCAGGGTCGCGGGCGCGGCGGCGCCCGCGCAGACGCGACCTCGCGGAGGATCTTGCAGCCCCCGCCTCGGCACCAATTACAGCCCCGCTCGCCCGGAAGCTCGCACGGCGGTCGCAGGCTCGGGCTCCTGCCCGGGCCCGGCGCGGCCGAGGGCCGAACGGCGAAGCGAGAGCTCGGCCGGCAGCCACCCCGCGAGCCAGAGGACGCCCAGGTAGGTCGCCGCGAAGGCGAGCCCGCAGGAGGCCAGCGCGGTGAACCGGCTGCCGCCCGCCCGGAGCGCCGCCCAGCCGGCGGGCACGGCGAGCGCGGTGGCGAGCCCGTACCGGAAGAGCTCGCGGACCGGGAGGACCCGCAGCACGGAGACGCCGAAGAGCGCCGCGCTGCGCTGCAGCAGCACGAGCCTGCCGAGCGCCTCGCCCGCGATCCAGCCGCCGACGGCGCCGGGCGTGCCGAGGAAGTGGAGCCCGGCCAGCACCAGCGGGACGGTCACCGCCAGCTTGGCGATCGAGGCCGCCAGCATGAAGTGGTTCTGCGCGCGGGCCCGCATCACCCCGTCGAGCGGCAGCGCCGCGAGCGCCACCGAGAAGATGGCGATGCGGAAGATGGGAGCCGCCCCGGCGTAGCGATCGGTGAAGAGGAAGGCGATGAGGGTCGGCGCGCAGGTGAAGAGCACGCCCATGAGCGGCAGGAACGCGAAGGCGAGCCGCGCGACCGCCTCGTGGAAGAGCGCCAGTCCGCCCCGCCCGCCGTCGCGGTCGTCCTCGGCGAGCCCGAGCTGCAGCACCTCCGAGACCGGGGTGTAGAGCACGTCCACGATCGGGAGCTGGAAGCAGCCCACGCTGTAGACCGCGAAGGCGGCGGCGCTCACCGCCGCCGCCACCGCGTAGAGGTGGAACTGCTGCTGGGGGATGATGGCCAGGAAGGCGAGCCCGAAGGGGAGCGCGTACCCGAGCTGCGCGCGCAGCGCCGAGCGCGAGCAGCGCAGGCCGTGGCGCCGCGGCAGGAGGACCCAGGTCGCGGCGGCGCGGACCCCCAGGGCGATCGTCAGCCCCGCGAAGACCCCGGCGAGCGAGCGCGTGACCAGGGCTCCCCCGATCATCGCCGCGGCCCGCGCCCCCTCGGTCGCCACCCGGGTGGCGGCCGCGGCGGTGATCCGCGACAGGCTGTTGTACGCGTGGTCGAGCGCGGTGCCCGCGAGGTACAGGAAGGTGAGCGCGGCCACCCAGGGCACGTGGCGATCGAGTTCCGGGTTGTGGAACTGGAGTTCCAGCAGTGGGCGCGCCAGGAGCACCAGCGACCCGGCGAGCGCCCCCAGGACGGTGGTGAAGATCAGCGCCTGGGCGATGTAGCGGTCGCGGTGCGCCGGCTCGCGCGGGACGAAGTAGTAGAGGCTCGGCGTCACGCCGAAGGGCAGCACCATGTAGAGCGTGCCGATGATGAGCCAGGCCTGCTTGAAGGTGCCGTACGAGGCCGGCACCAGCACGCGCGCCAGCACCAGCGGGGCGCCGAAGGTGAGCGCGGCCCCGGCGAGCCGGGCGAGCATGAGCGGCCGGGCGCGCCTGAGGATGGACTGGGACATCGCGCTCCGAATCTACGGAGCGCCGGGCGCCGTCCGAAGGGCCCGTCGCGGGGGTTGCGACCGCGCGCCCGGGCCCCGGCCCCTCAGGCGGTGAGCACCACCTTCCCGAACGAGTCGTTCTGCTCGAGCTGGGCGTGGGCCTCGCGCACCTGATCGATCGGCAGGGCCCGGTCGAGCACCGGCTTCACCCGCCCCGAGGCGAGCAGCGGCAGCGCGTCCCGTCCGAACTCGCGCGTGGCGCGGATCTTCTCCTCGAGCGGGCGCGGGCGGAGCACCGTGCCGACCACGGTGGCCCGGGCGCGCAGCAGGAGCCCCATGTCGAGCTGCCCCTTCACCCCGCCCATGGTGCCGATGCAGACGATCCGCCCCCCGGTGGCGACCGCCGCCAGGTTCTCGGGCAGGTAGCTCGCGCCCACGAAGTCGAGCACGACGGGCGCGCCCTGGCCCCCGGTGAGCTCCCGCACCCGCTCCGCGAACTTCGGCTCCTCGCGCCCGACCAGGATGCCGTGGTCGAGCCCGAGCGCGCGCGCCCGCTCCAGCTTGTCCGCCGTCCGCGAGGTGCCGATGGCGGTGCCGCCGCAGGCCTTCACGAGCTGGATGGCGGCGGTGGAGACGCCCGAGCCGGCGGCGTGGACGAGCACCGGCCATCCCGGGCGCATCCCGCCGAGCGTGAAGAGCGCGTCGTGCGAGGTGAGGAACGCCTCCGGCACGGCGCCGGCGTCCTCCCAGGAGAGCTGCGGCGGCACCGGCAGGAGCATGCGCTCGTGGACCACCGCCAGCTCCGCCTGGGCCTCGCCGGCGGCGATGGCCATCACCCGGTCGCCCGGCTTCCAGGCCGAGACGCCCTCGCCGCAGCGCACCACCTCGCCCGCCAGCTCGAGGCCGGGGATGTCGGCGCGGGTGCCGCGCGGGGGCGGGTAGAGCCCGCGGCGCTGCAGGAGGTCGGCGCGGTTCAGCCCCGCCGCGCGCACCCGGACCAGCACCTCGCCGCGGGACGGCGAGGGATCCTCCACCTCGCGCACCTCCACCACCTCCGGTCCGCCCTTGCCCGTGTACACCACCGCTCTCATGCGATCCTCCTCACGCCAGGTGCGCCGAAGTGGCCGGCCGGGGCGCCGAACGGGGCCTCGAACACGGCGCCGTCCTCCTCGCGGGCGAGCGTCCAGGCGCCCGGAGCGACGGCCGCCAGAGGATACCCGCCGGCGCGCGGCGGGGCGAGCCGCTCGTCGTCCACCGGGCAGGCCTCGCCGGCGAAGGGGCCCGGCAGCGACTCGGGCGGGTCCACCGACACCGCCAGCCAGTAGCCGTTGTAGCTCCCCTCCCACCAGAAGCGGAGCGAGGCCGGCCCGGTGGCGGCGCGGGCCGCGGCCTGGAGCAGGGCCGCGCGGAAGGCGCGGAAGGGCGCGGTGTCGTGGCGCGGATCGGCCCCCGGGGTCCCGCGCCCTCCGTAGGCGTGGCGCAGGTCCTCGAGCGCGAAGCGCAGGATCCGGGCGGTCACCCGGGCTCCTCTAACCACGCCGGGCGCGCGCCGCCCTTCCTCCGGCGCCGGCGCGAGAGCGGCCCCGCGACGCCGCGGCCCCTGGCCTCGCCCCTCGCCTCCAGTCTAGACTGCGCCGCCCCTCGATCGTCGCCCGCCCGAGCGGGCGAGGCCCTCCGGATGCTCCCCTTCGCCGCCCGCGACCACCGCCGCGCCTTCGCCGCCCTCGCCGCCCTGGTGCTGCTCACGCGGCTGCCGGGCTTCCTCTTCGGCCTCGTCAACATCGACGAGTGCGACTTCACGATCCTGGCGCGCGCCCTCGCCCGCGGCGAGCGGCTCTACGTGGACGTCGCCGACATCAAGCCGCCGCTCGCCTACCTGGCCTTCCTCCCCTCCGGCCTCGCCTTCGACATCTGGCCCATGCGCGTGGCCGGGGTCCTGCTGGTCCTCGGCACCGCGCTCCTGGCGCGCGCGGCGGCCCGGCGCTGGACCGGCGACGAGCGGGTCGGCTGGTGCGCCGCCTTCGCCTCGGTGCTGGCGGGGATGGTCGAGCTGCCCTCCGTCTCGGCCGAGCTGGTGATGAACCTGCCCGCGGCCGCGGCGCTGCTCCTCTTCGTGCGCGCGCGGCGCGAGGGCCGGCCCGGGCTCGACCTCGCCGCCGGGCTCTGCGTCGGCGTGGCGAGCCTGGTGAAGCACCAGGCGGCGGTGCTCGACCTGGGGCTCGGGCTGGCGCTGCTCTGGCACGCTTGGGACGTCGCCGGCGAGGAGCGGCGCCGGACGGTGCGGGGGTTCCTGCTGCTCGCCGCCGGCTCGGTCGCCCCCTGGCTCGCCACCGCCGGCTGGTTCGCGGCCGCCGGCCGCTTCGCGCCCTTCTACGACTGGGTCTTCGCGCGCAACTTCCTCTACGTGTCGCGCCTCCCCGGCGACGCGGCCCTCCCGCGCTTCGTCGCCTCGTTCGCGGAGTGCATCCTCGGCGCGACCCTGGTCCTCTGGGTCCTGGCGGCGCGCGAGGCGCCGGGCGCGGTGCGCGCGCCCGATCCGGTCCGGCGGGGGCTCTTGCTCACGCTGCTCCTCACCTGGGTGCCGGTGAGCGCCGGGGGACGGTTCTACGAGCACTACTTCCTGCAGTTCGCGCCCCCGCTGGCGGTGCTCGCCGCGCCCGGGCTGGCGCGGCTCGCCGAGGCCTGGCCCGCGCTGGGGCGCTGGCGGCGCGCCGGGCTGGCGGCGCTGCTGATCCTCCCGGCCGTCGCCACCACCGGCTACGGGTTCGCCCGCGGCCTGCTGCGAGACCTCCCCGGCCAGGAGCCCCGCTCGCGCGAGCTCGCGGCCTGGCTGCGCCTGCACACCGCGCCCGAGGACCGGCTCTTCGTGTGGGGGCACTACTCGCCCATCTACTACCTGGCCCAGCGGCTGCCCGGGACCCGTTACCTCACCTGCTCGGTGCACGAGGGCAACTTCGACCCCGGCCACCTGCCGCCCGGCTTCGACGCCGCCGCCCACCGCTCCGACCGCGACGTGCGCGCGACCCTCGAGGACCTGGAGCGGAACCGGCCGGCCATCTTCGTGGACACCGCGCCGGCCGACATCCACCACTGGTCGCGCGTGCCGCTCTCGGCCTTCCCCGACCTGGAGCGCTACCTGCGCGCGCACTACGCGCCGGTGGCGGCGCCGGGCGGGGCGGTGGTCTACCGGCGGCGGCCCGAGGCCCCGCCCGCCGATCAAGGGAACAGCGCCCGCACCACGATCACCGAGGCGGCGAAGCCGGCCGCGTCGGCGAGCAGCGCCGCCGGGAGCGCCTGGCGGTAGCGCCCGATCCCGACCGCGCCCATGTAGACGGCGAGCACGTAGAAGGTGGTCTCGGTCGAGCCGGCCATCACCGAGGCGAGCCGGCCGGCGTAGGAGTCCGGCCCCTCGGCGCGCAGCACGTCCCCGACCACCCCGAGCGCCCCGCCCCCCGAGAGCGGCCGGACCAGCAGCAGCGGCAGGACCGGCGCCGGGATCCCGAGCCGCCCGAGCACCGGGGCGAGCGCCCCCGCGGCGAGGTCGAGCGCGCCCGAGGCGCGGAGCATCCCGAGCGCCACCAGCACCGCCACCAGCGGCGGCATGATGCGCACCGCGGTCTCGAAGCCCTGCCTCGCGCCCTCCACGAAGGCCGGGTAGACCTTCACCTTGCGGGCGAGCGCGAAGAGCGGGATGCCGGCCAGGAGGAGCGGCACCGCCCAGGCGCTCGCGAGCTCGAGGGCGTGCCTCAGCATCGGATCCCTTCCGAGCGCCTCACGGCCGCCCCTCCTCCTCCCGGCGGACCGGGAAGAGCGGCCGGAGCACCTTCGCCGCCGTCACCGCCACCACCGCCGCGCAGGCGGTCGCGAGCAGGGTGGCGCCGAGGATCTCGGCCGGCGCCCGCGAGCCCGCGGCGGCGCGGAGCGCGAGCACGCTCGCGGGCACGAGCTGCAGCGAGGCGGTGTTCATGGCGCAGAAGAGGGCCTGGGCGTCGGTGGCCACGCCCGCGGGCGCCTCCGCCGGGCGCAGCTCCTCGAGCCGCCGCATGGCCTCGATGCCGAACGGCGTGGCGGCGTTGCCGAGGCCGAGCAGGTTGGCCGAGAGGTTGAGGAGCATGGCGCCCATGGCCGGGTGCTCGGGCGGGACCTCCGGGAAGAGCCGGCGCAGGAGCGGGCGCGCGGCGCGCGCGAGGAGCCCCACCAGCCCGGCCTCCTCGGCCACCTTCATGAGCCCGAGCCAGAGCGCCATCACGCCGGCGAGGCCGAGCGCCAGCGCGATCGCCTGCTGCGCCGACTGCATGGCGGCGGCGGTGAGCGCGGCCATGCGCCCGGTGGCGGCGGCGACCGCCACCGAGGCGGCGAACAGGATGGCGAGCAGGACGCCCACGGGTCGATTGTCGCGTGGAAGGCTTCCAACGCGAGTTTTTGTTAGAAACCCGTGTCCATGAGGCTCCTCTCTCCCCTGGGGTGCGCCGTCGCGCTCGCCCTCTTCGCCTGCCGCGGCGCCGACGCCGCCCCCCCGGCGCCCGCCGCCGCCTCGCGCGCCCGGGCGGCGAACGGCG
>JAJXVM010000037.1 GCA_021782135.1 Myxococcales bacterium
CCGGGCGGGGAGCGCGCTCACCGCCACCGCCGCGCCGCGGGCCGGGAGGGGCGCGCCGGGGCGGACGAAGGGCAGCTCCAGGCCGGCCTCCGCGAGCGCGCGGGCCAGCACCGGGCCGTCGCCGAAGACGTAGGGGATGATGCGGGGGGCGGCGCGAACGGCGCGGCGGCCGGGGGAAGCGAGCCTCGCGAGCGCCTTGGCGGTCACCTCGGCCCCGATGCCCGAGGGGTCGCCCATGCTGATGGCGACCGGGATGGAAGAGTCGGCGGGTGGTCTGCTCAAGGTGCCTCCTCGGGACTGCGTGCTTCAGCCCGCGCTACACATTGAACCGGAAGTGCATCACGTCGCCGTCCTGCACGACGTACTCCTTCCCCTCGATGCGCATGAGCCCCTTCTCCTTGACCGCCGCCTCGCTGCCGAGGGCGACGAGGTCCTCGAAGCGCATCACCTCGGCCTTGATGAACCCGTGCTCGAAGTCGCTGTGGATGACGCCGGCGGCCTGCGGGGCGCGGGCGCCCCTCTTCACGGTCCAGGCGCGGCACTCGTCGGGCCCGGCGGTGAGGAAGGTGATGAGCCCGAGCTCCTCGTAGCCGGCGCGCACCAGCGCGTTCAGCCCCGGCTCGGAGAGCCCCAGGCTCTCCAGGAACTCCTTGCGCTCGGCGTCGGCCAGCTCGGCCAGCTCCGACTCGACCTTCCCGCAGATGACGACCGCCTTGGCGCCCTCGGCCTCGGCCAGCTCCCGGACGGTCCGGATGGCCGGGTCGTCCCGCACGGCGAGCTGCGCCTCGTCCACGTTGGCGATGTAGAGGACCGGCTTGTCCGTGAGCAGGAAGAGGTCGGCCACGGCCGGGCGCTCCTCCTCGGAGAGCTTCTGCGCGCGCACCGGCGTGCCGCGCTCGAGGGCCGCCTTCACCCTGTCGAGCACCGCCAGCTCCTGCTTCGCCTGCTCGCCCGGCTTGCCCGGGATCTTGACGTTCTTCTGGGTCCGCTCGCGCCGCTTCTCGACCGACTCGAGGTCCTTCAGCATGAGCTCGGTCTCGACCACGTCGCGGTCGCTCCGCGGATCCACCTTGCCGCCCACGTGGACCACGTCGGGATCGACGAAGCAGCGGAGCACGTGGGCGATCGCGTCCACCTGCCGGATGTGGGAGAGGAACTGGTTCCCGAGCCCCTCCCCCTTCGACGCGCCGGCGACCAGGCCGGCGATGTCGACGAACTCGAGCGTGGTGGGGGTGGTCTTCTTGGGCTGGAAGAGGGCGGCGAGCCGCTGCAGCCGCTCGTCCGGCACCGGCACCACGCCCACGTTCGGGTCGATGGTGCAGAACGGGTAGTTGGCCGCCTGCGCCTTGGCCGAGCCCGAGAGCGCGTTGAAGAGGGTGGACTTGCCCACGTTGGGCAGGCCGACGATTCCGATGCTGAGGCCCATGGCTCGTTTCCTAGCCGCCGCGGCGGCGGTTCACCACGTGGGGGCTCCGGCGGCCCGGCCGACCGGAGGGGGGGGAGCGTCCCCGAAAACAAAACCGGCTCCGGCCGCCGCGGGGGGCGCACCGGAGCCGGACGGCTGCGAGGGCGGAGACTACGCCGCCCGGTTCGACGGCAGCTGGGCGAGGTAGTCCTCGACCAGCTTGCGCTGCGCCTGATCGTCGAGGCTGCCCTGGATGAGGCGGGCCGCGGCGTCGATGGCGAGGTCGGCCACCTGGGCCTTGAGCTCGCCGACCGCCTTGGTCTTCTCCTCGGTGATCTGCTTGCGCGCCTGGGCGACGAGTTCGTCGGCCTCCTTGCGCGCCCGCGCGGTCAGGTCCGCCCGGAGCGCCTCGATGTCCGCCGCGCTCTTCTTGGCGAGCTCGGCGGCCTCCTTGCGGGCGGCGGCGAGCGTGTCCTTCTGCTCGGCCATCATCCGCTCGGCCTCGGCGCGCTCCTTCTTCGCCTGCTCGAGCGCCTCGCGGATGGTCCGCTCCCGCTCGTCGAGCATCTTCACGATGGGGCCCCAGGCGAACTTGGAGAGCACCGCCACCAGGATGAGGAAGGTGATGGCCGTCCAGAGGACGAGCCCGGGCTTGAGTTCCATGAGGCCGGCGGCGAGCACCGGGGTGAAGCTGGCGAGTGACGTCATCGGAGACTCCGTGTGGGCGAGACCTGGTACTGCGGCGCTGCGGGTCCTGCTCGCGCTAGACCTTGATGGCGAGGAGGACGCAGACCACGATGGCGAACAGCGTCACGCCTTCGATGAGGGCGGCGGCGATGATCATCGAGGTGCGGATGTCGCCGGCGGCGGTCGGCTGGCGGGCCGAGCCCTCGAGGGCGGCGGCGGCGAGCTTGCCGATGCCGAGGCCGGCGCCGAGGACGGCGAGGCCGGCGCCGAAGCCGGCGGAGAGGAACGCGAGAGCGGTGCTGGTCATGGTGGGCTGCTCCTTCGATTGGATGGGCGGTGAACGGGGACGGGCCGCCTGCCCGCGGCGCTTACTGCGCTCGACTACCCATGGCCGGGAACGTTCCCGGCCACGTCGGAAGCGTGTGCGTGCGCGGCCTCGGCGTGCTCGCCATGGCCGTGCTCCTCGTGGCCGTGGTGGACGAGGCCCGCGCCGATGAAGAGCGAGGACAGCATGGTGAAGATGTAGGCCTGCACGAAGGCCACGAAGAGCTCGAGGGCGAAGATGCCGAGCGCCATGGGCACCGAGCCGAGGGCCACGAAGGGCGAGTGCAGGGCGAAGATGAGGCCGAGCAGCGACAGGATCACGATGTGGCCGGCGATCATGTTCGCGAAGAGTCGAATGGTGAGGGCGAAGGGCTTGGTGAAGAGGCCGAGGACCTCGACCGGCACCATGATGACCCAGAGCGCCGGGTGGACGCCGCCGGTGAGGTGCTTGAGCCAGCCGCCCAGCCCCTGCGCCTTGATCTGCGCGTACTGGGTGATGAGGAAGGTGAAGGTCGCGAGGGTCAGCGTGACCGCGAGGTTGCCGGTCGCGGTGGCGGCGTAGGGGATGAGGCCGAAGAGGTTCGCGAAGAGGATGAAGAAGAAGGCCGTGCAGAGGTAGGGCACGAACCGGTCGGCGTCCTCCTTGCCGATGTTCTTCACCGCGATCTCGTCGCGGACGAACTGCACCAGCAGCTCGAGGAAGTTGTAGAGCCCGCGCGGCACCAGCTTGCGGTTCTTCGCCGAGACGAAGAAGGCGAGCAGCAGGATCGCCGAGGCGAGCCAGAGCATGACGAGGTGCTTGGTGGGGGTCATGTCCAAGGTGGCGTCGCCGACGTGGAACACCAGCGCGCTCCCGAAGATCTTCTTCAGGTCGAGCTCGCAGTCGGCGGAGAGGCCGCCCTTGCAGAAGCCGGGGTACTCGAGGACGGAGCTGTCGGAGACGTGCTCCATGAGGACGTCGGAGAGCGAGTCCTCGTGCTCCGCCCCCTCGGCCTGGTGGCCGGCCGAGGTCTCGGTCTGGCCGGCGGCGGGCGCGGCGTGCTCGACCGCGGGCTGCTCGGGGGTGGCGGCGGGCCCCTGGGCCTGTCCCAGGGCGAGGGCGAGGGCGACGATGACGGCGTTCATGCGGTCGTTCCGGAGCGAGCCAGCGAGTGGACGAAGGCCCCCTCGATGGCGCTGAAGACGAAGTACGGCACGAAGAAGGCGGCGACGAAGGCGAGGACGTTCAGGCCGGAGCGCGCCACGAGCGCGGTCCCGAGGGCGACGAGCAGGATGCGGACCAGGAAGAAGACGGTGAAGACCAGCAGGGCGGCCTGGACCGGCTTGCGGGCGCCGCGAGCGGCGCGGGCGATGGCCCAGATCGAGGCGAGGGCGGTGAGGGTGGCGATGCCCGAACCCATGAGCGCGGCCCGGCGGTCGGCGCCGAGCAGCGATCCCCCGATGGCCAGCGCGGCGACCAGGGCGGTGAGCTTCGCGAAGTGCCTCACTTGTCCTTCCCGGCCCCGAGGACCGTCCTGAAGAAGCTGATGAAGCCGCCGACCGCGCCCACGGCCGCTCCGATCATGAGCAGCCAGGGAACCTCGTGGTGCAGCCAGCGGTCGAGCCGGTAGCCGAGGAAGGTGAAGACGCCCACCGCGGCGACGAGCTGCGTCGAGGCTGCGAGGTAGGGAGCCGCCTTGCGGTATCCCTCCGCCAGGCTCGAGAGCCCTTCCTCGTCCCGATCCCGGCGCTCTCGATCGCTCGGGCCGCTCACGCTCGCCTCCCTCGCCCTCGCGCGCCGCGGAAACACGCCTCTTTTCCGCGAACGAGAGGGCAGGCCCGTATAGCAGGCGGAGCACCGGAGGTCAACGGCCAGTCGCCCCTCGCGCCGGCGCCCGCCCTCAGCCCGCGAGCGCGGCGCGGAAGGCGGCCCGGGAGGCCTCCACCGTCGCCTCCACGTCCTCCTCGGAGTGGGCGAGCGACACGAAGGCGGCCTCGAACTGCGAGGGGGGCAGGTAGACGCCGGCGTCGAGCATGGCGTGGAAGAAGCGGCCGAAGCGGCCGGTGTCGCAGGCGCGGGCGGAGGCGGCGTCGAAGACCGGGTTCTCGGAGAAGAAGACGGTGAGCATGGAGCCGACCCGGTTCAGCTGGACCGGAACCCCAGCCTCCTTCGCCGCGCCGGCGAGCCCGTCGGCGAGCCGCGCCGCGGTCCTCTCCAGCCGCTCGTACGAGGCCGGGCCGAGCTGGCGCAGGGTGGCGATGCCGGCCCCCATGGCCATCGGGTTCCCGGAGAGCGTGCCGGCCTGGTAGACCGGCCCGGCCGGCGCCACCCGGTCCATGATCTCGGCCCGGCCGCCGAAGGCGCCCACCGGCAGGCCGCCGCCGATGACCTTGCCGAAGGTGACGAGGTCGGGGCGCAGCCCGAGCCGGTCGCAGGCGCCGCCCGGGGCGAGCCGGAAGCCGGTCATCACCTCGTCCACGATGAAGAGCGCGCCGTGCTTCCGGCAGAGGGCCTGGATCCCCTCGAGGAAGCCGGGCTTCGGCGCGAGCACGCCCATGTTGCCGACCACCGGCTCGAGGATCACGGCGGCGACGCTGCCGCCGCGGCTCGCGAAGAGCGCCTCGGCGGCGGCGAGGTCGTTGTAGGGAAGCGTGAGGGTGTGCCTGGCGAAGTCGGCGGGCACGCCGGGAGAGTCGGGCAGCCCGAGGGTCTCGACGCCCGAGCCGGCCTTCACCAGCACCGAGTCGCCGGCGCCGTGGTAGCAGCCGTCGAACTTCACGAGGTCGTCCCGGCCGGTGAAGCCGCGGGCGAGCCGGATGGCGCCGGTGGTGGCCTCGGTCCCGGAGGAGACGAAGCGCATCTTCTCGACCCAGGGCATGCGATCGCGGATGAGCTCGGCGAGCACGATCTCGCGGGGCGAGGGGGCGCCGAAGCTGGCGCCGGACTTCATGGCGTCCTGCACCTCGCGCATGACCTCGGGGTTGCAGTGGCCGAGGATGAGCGGGCCCCAGCTGCCGACGTAGTCGAGGTAGGCGTTGCCGTCCACGTCGAAGATGCGCGAGCCCTTGCCGCGGGCGATGAAGCGCGGCCCGCCGCCGACGCCCTTGAAGGCGCGCACCGGGCTGTTCACGCCGCCGGGGAAGAGGGTGTTGGCCTTCGCGAACAGCTTCTCCGAGAGCTCGGTCTTCATTCCGTTCCTTCCTCTTCCTGTCCCCCCGCCTCGGTCCCCGGCTCGTCGGCGGGGGCGCTCTCCACCGGCGCGGCGCCCTCGGCCGGCTCGGCCACCCCGGCCTGGTCGGCCTCGGGGCTGGTCTCGGCCACCCGCGCCACGCCCGCCACCTGCTCCTCGCGCGACTCGACGGTGATGAGCCGCACGCCCTGGGTGTTGCGCCCGATGACGCTGATCCCCTTCGCCGGCATGCGGATGAGCATGCCCTTGTTGGTGATGAGCATCACCTCCTCGGTGTCGAGGACGCGCGCCGCGGCCACCACCGGCCCGTTGCGCTCGGTGGTCTTGATGGTGATGAGCCCCTTGCCGCCGCGGCTCTGCACCCGGTACTCGGAGAGCTCGGTGCGCTTGCCGTAGCCGTTGGCGGTGACGGTGAGGATGGTGGGGTGCGGCTCGCCCTCGGCCACCGGGCCGAGCACCGCCGCCGAGACCACCTGGTCGCCCTCGTCGAGCGAGATGCCCTTCACGCCGTAGGCGGAGCGCCCCATGGGGCGGACGTCGGCCTCGTCGAAGCGGATGGACATGCCGCCGGCGGTGGAGAGGAGCAGGTGGGCGCCCGGCCCGGCGATGCGGGCCGAGATGAGCGCGTCGCCCTCCTCGATGCCGAGGGCGATGATGCCGGCGGCGCGGGGGCGGCTGAAGGCGTCGAGGCGGGTCTTCTTGACGATCCCGCGCTGGGTGGCGAGGAACACGAACTCGCCGGTGGCGGCCACGGCCTGCTTCTCGGCCGCCTGGCTCGCCTCGGCGGCCTCCTGGTCCAGCGCCTCGTCGCCAGCGGCCGGCGGCTCCGGCAGCTCCCGCACCGGGAGGATGGCGGCCACCTTCTCGCCGGGGGCGAGCTGCACCAGGTTCACGATGGGCTTGCCGCGCGCCGCCCGGCCGGCCTGCGGGATCTCGTGGACCTTGAGCCAGTAGACCTTCCCCTTGTCGGAGAAGACGAGCAGGTAGCTGTGGGTGGAGGCGACGAAGAGGCTCTCGAGGAAGTCCTCCTCGCGGGCCACCGCGCCGGTCTTGCCGCGCCCGCCGCGCCGCTGGGCCCGGTAGAGCGAGACCGGGTTCCGCTTCACGTAGCCGGCGTGGGAGACGGTGACCACCATCTCCTCCTCGGCGATGAGGTCCTCGAGCTCGAAATCGGCCCCGGCGCTCTGGATCTCGGTGCGGCGCTCGTCGGCGAAGAGCTCCTTCACCTCGCGCAGCTCGCCGACGATCACCTCGAAGAGCACCCTCTCCGAGCCGAGGATCTCCTTGAGCCGGGTGATGAGCTTCTGCACCTCGACCAGCTCGTCCAGGATCTTCTGCCGCTCCAGGCCGGTGAGGCGCTGGAGCTGCATCTCCAGGATCGCCTTGGCCTGCAGCTCGGAGAGGCCGAAGCGCGTCATGAGCCCGTCGCGGGCGGCGTCGCGGTTCTCGGCCCTCTTGATGAGCTCGATGATCTCGTCGATGTGGTCGAGCGCGATCTGGAGCCCGAGCAGGATGTGCTCGCGGGCGCGCGCCTGGCGCAGCTCGAAGCGGGTGCGGCGGGTGACCACGTCGCGGCGGTGGGCGACGAAGCGCTCGAGCAGCTGCTTCAGGTCGAGGATGCGCGGCTGCCCGCCGTCGATGGCGAGCAGCGTCACCCCGAAGCCGGTCTGCAGCGCGGTGTGGGCGTACAGGTTGTTCAGCACCACCTGCGCCACCGCGTCGCGCTTCACCTCGATGACGATGCGCATGCCCTCGCGGGAGGACTCGTCGCGCAGGTCGCTGATGCCCTCGAGCTTCTTCTCGCGCACCAGGTCGGCGATGTGCTCGACGAGCTTCGCCTTGTTCACCTGGTAGGGGATCTCGGTGACGACGATCGCCTCGCGCTCGGTCTTGGGGTGCACCTCCACGGTGGCCCGCGAGCGGACGGTGATGTTGCCGCGCCCGGTCTCGTACGCCTTCCGGATGCCGTCGCGGCCGAGGATGATGCCGGCGGTGGGGAAGTCCGGGCCGGGGACGAAGCGCATCAGCTCCGCCACCGTGCACTTCGGGTTGTCGACGAGGTGGATGGCGGCGTCGAGCACCTCGCCCATGTTGTGGGGCGGGATCGAGGTGGCCATGCCGACCGCGATGCCGGCGCTGCCGTTGACGAGCAGGTTGGGGAAGCGGGTGGGAAGGACCAGCGGCTCGAGGGTGGAGTCGTCGAAGTTCGGCCCCCACTCGACCGTCTCCTTGTCGATGTCGGCGAGGAGGTAGTCGGCGAGCTTCTCGAGGCGGCACTCGGTGTAGCGGTAGGCCGCGGCCGGGTCGCCGTCCACCGAGCCGAAGTTGCCCTGGCCGTCGATGAGCGGATAGCGGAGGTTCCACTCCTGCGCGAGGCGGACCAGCGCGTCGTAGACCGAGGCGTCGCCGTGCGGGTGGTACTTCTTCAGCA
The DNA here is from genome assembly GCA_021782135.1 of Myxococcales bacterium. GTDB lineage: Bacteria > Myxococcota > Myxococcia > Myxococcales > Anaeromyxobacteraceae > Anaeromyxobacter_B. The sequence continues at coordinate 8,018 of JAJXVM010000037.1, forward strand.
CCTCGCCGACCACGCCGGCGCACTTCGAGTAGCGCTTGTTGTGGTGCAGCCCCTCGGAGTGCATCGCGTAGAGCACGCGGCGGTGCACCGGCTTGAGCCCGTCGCGCGCGTCGGGGAGCGCGCGGCCGATGATCACCGACATCGAGTAGTCGAGATACGACTTGCGCATCTCGTCTTCGATGGCGACCTGGGAGCGCGGCCCGTCCCCGGACGGCGGTGCCGGAGGTCCGGGCGGCGGGGTGGGGGGCAGGGTCTCTTCGGGCATCGGTTCTCGGGGGGCGCGCGGCGGCGCGCCGGGGCCAGAAAAGCGGAAGGGGAACGGGCTGTTTATAGCCCGTTCCCCCTGGAATCACAACGAGTTGTGCTGGCTCAGCGGGCCACGGAGAGCCGGGCCGTGGCGCGGCGGACGCGGGCCGACTCGATGGCGTGGTTCTGGTCCTGCTCCGTCATCGAGCGGAGGCGCTCGGTGGCCTCCTCGAAGTCCTTCTGGGCGCGGGCGACGTCGATCTCGTCGCGCGCCTCGGCGGAGTCGGCGAGGACGATGACCTTGTTGGCGGCCACCTGGAGGAAGCCGCCGCCGACCGCGTAGTGGTGCTCCCGCCCGCCCTCGACGTAGGTGAGCCGCCCCGGCTCGAGGGCGCTCAGGAAGGGGGTGTGGTCCTGGCGGATGCCGAAGCCGCCCCGGACGCCGGGCGCGCGCACCTCGTCGCAGGCGACCGAGAGCAGCCGCTTCTCCGGGGTGACGATGTCGAGCGTGATGGACATGTCCTCGCCTCGCCCCGGCTACGCCGCCGCGAGCTTCTTGGCCTTCTCGACCGCCTCTTCGATGGTGCCGACCATGTAGAAGGCCTGCTCCGGCAGGTCGTCGTACTTGCCGTCGACGATCCCCTTGAAGCCGCGGATGGTGTCGGCGAGCTTCACGTACTTGCCGGGGTTGCCGGTGAACTGCTCGGCCACGTGGAAGGGCTGCGAGAGGAAGCGCTGGATCTTGCGGGCGCGGGACACGACCAGCTTGTCGTCCTCGGAGAGCTCGTCCATGCCGAGGATGGCGATGATGTCCTGGAGGTCCTTGTAGGTCTGGAGCGTCTCCTGCACCGAGCGGGCGACCCCGTAGTGCTCGTCGCCCACGACCAGGGGGTCGAGGATGCGGGAGGTCGAGTCGAGCGGATCCACCGCCGGGTAGATGCCGATCTCGGTCAGCTTGCGGCTGAGCACGGTGGTGGCGTCGAGGTGGGCGAAGGCGGTGGCCGGCGCCGGGTCGGTGAGGTCGTCGGCGGGCACGTAGATGGCCTGCACCGAGGTGATGGCGCCCTTGTTGGTGGAGGTGATGCGCTCCTGCAGCTCGCCCATCTCGGTGGAGAGGGTGGGCTGGTAACCCACGGCCGAGGGGATGCGGCCGAGGAGCGCGGACACCTCGGAGCCGGCCTGGGTGAACCGGAAGATGTTGTCGATGAAGAGGAGCATGTCGCGCCCCTCGACGTCGCGGAAGTACTCGGCCACCGCCAGCGCCGAGAGGGCCACGCGGGCGCGGGCGCCGGGCGGCTCGTTCATCTGCCCGTACACCAGCACGCACTGGCTCTCGGAGAGGTTGTCGGCCTTGATGACGCCCGACTCCATCATCTCGTGGTAGAGGTCGTTGCCCTCGCGGGTGCGCTCTCCCACGCCGCCGAACACCGAGAAGCCGCCGCGCTCCTTGGCGACGTTGTTGACGAGCTCCATGAGGAGCACGGTCTTGCCCACGCCGGCGCCGCCGAAGAGGCCGATCTTGCCGCCGCGGAGGTAGGGGGCGAGGAGGTCGATGACCTTGATGCCGGTCTCGAAGGCCTCGATCTTCACGTTCTGCTCGGCGAGGCTCGGGGCGTCGCGGTGGATCGGCATCCGCTGGGTGGCGTTCACCGGCCCGAGCTCGTCCACCGGCTCGCCCACCACGTTGAGGATGCGGCCGAGCACCGCCTTGCCGACCGGCACCGAGATGGGGGCGCCGGTGTTCTTCACCGGCATGCCGCGCACCAGGCCGTCGGTGGTGTCCATGGCGATGCAGCGGGCGGTGTTCTCGCCCAGGTGCTGCGCGACCTCGACGACCAGGTTGTCGGCGCGCTCGTCGATGCCCGGGTTGGTGATGCTGAGGGCGCTGTAGATCTCCGGCAGCGCGCCCGGCGGGAACTCGACGTCGACGACGGGGCCGATGACCTGGGTGATCTTGCCGTTCTGCAGATGGAGCTCGGTGGCCATGTGTGCTTTGTCCGGTGGCAGTAGGAGGTTTACTTGAGCGCCTCGGCGCCGCTGACGATTTCCATCAGTTCCTTGGTGATGTAGGCCTGCCGCGCCCGGTTGTAGTCGAGCGTCAGCTTGCCGATCATCTCCTCGGCGTTCTTGGTGGCGGACTCCATCGCGGTCATGCGCGCGCCGTGCTCGCTGGCGGCCGACTCGAGGAGCGCCCGCCACACCTGCATCGAGATGTGGCGCGGGAGCAGGTCGGCGAGGAGCTCCTCGCGGCCCGGCTCGTAGAGGAAGTCCACGGAGGCCGCCTGCGACTCGGTGGCCGGCGGGGTCTCGACCGGCAGGAGCTGCCGCACCACCACGTTCTGCGAGATGGCGCTCTTGAACTCGTTGTAGCAGAGGAAGACCGCGTCCACCTCGCCGGCGAGCCAGCGGGCGGTGAGCTCCTGCGCGATCTCCTGGGCCTTCTCGAAGCGCAGCTGCTGATTCACGCCGGTGTAGTCGGCCTGCATCCGCACCTTGCGGTTCTTGAAGTAGTCCCGGGCCTTCCGCCCGACGGTGCTGACGCGCACCTCGGCGTAGCGGTCGGCGTTCTCGGTCATGAAGCGCTGGCTGCGCCGCAGGACGTTCGAGTTGAAGGCGCCGGCGAGGCCGCGGTCGCTGGTGACCAGCACCACCTCGGCGTTGCGGGCGACGCGCGGCGCGAGCAGCGGGTGGGCCGGCTTCTCGGCGTCGGCGCCGGCGCGGGCGGCGACCTCGGAGAGGGCGCGCTCGAGCAGGGTCGCGTAGGGCCGGGTCTTGAGGATGGCGTCCTGCGCCCGCCGCAGCTTGGCGGCGGCCACCATCTTCATGGCCTTGGTGATCTGGCGGGTGCTCTTGACCGAGCCGATCCGCTTTCGGATGTCGCGAAGGTTGGGCACGGGCTCTTTCCCGGACTGCGGGAGGGACCGCCGCTAGGCGGCCTGGAAGACCTCGCGGAACTCGGTGAGGGCGGCGTCGATCTGCTTCTTGATGCCGTCGTCGAGGGCCTTCTTCTCGAGGATGGCCTTGCCGATCTCCGGGTGCCGGTTGTCGAGGAACTCGGTGAGCTCGCGCATGTAGCGGGCCACCTGCTCCACCGGGACGTTGCGGATCCAGCCCTGGCCGGCCGCGTCCTTGTTGGTGGCGGCGTAGATCTGGATGACCTGCTTCTCCACCGGGAGCGGCTGGTACTGGCCCTGCTTCAGCACCTCGACGAGGCGCTCGCCGCGGGCCAGGGTCTCCTGGGTGGCCTTGTCGAGGTCGGAGCCGAACTGGGCGAAGGCGGCGAGCTCGCGGTACTGGGCGAGCTCGAGCTTGAGCGAGCCGGCCACCTGCTTCATGGCCTTGATCTGCGCCGAGCCGCCGACGCGCGACACCGAGATGCCGACGTTGATGGCGGGGCGCTGGCCGGCGTTGAAGAGGTCGGTCTCGAGGAAGATCTGGCCGTCGGTGATCGAGATGACGTTGGTGGGGATGTACGCCGAGACGTCGCCGGCCTGGGTCTCGATGATGGGGAGCGCGGTGAGCGACCCGCCGCCCTCCTTGTCGGAGAGCTTGGCGGCGCGCTCGAGCAGGCGGCTGTGGAGGTAGAACACGTCGCCCGGGTACGCCTCGCGGCCCGGCGGGCGGCGGAGGAGCAGCGAGAGCTGGCGGTAGGCGACGGCCTGCTTGGAGAGGTCGTCGTAGATGATGAGCGCGTGCATCCCGTTGTCGCGGAAGTACTCGCCCATGGTCACGCCGGTGTACGGCGCGAGGAACTGCATCGGGGCCGGGTCGGAGGCGTTGGCGGCGACCACGATGGTGTAGTCCATCGCGCCCTTCTCCTTCAGGCGCTCCACCACGCGGGCGACCGTCGACTGCTTCTGGCCGATGGCCACGTAGATGCAGAAGACGTTCAGGCCCTTCTGGTTGATGATGGTGTCCACCGCGACCGCGGTCTTGCCGGTCTGGCGGTCGCCGAGGATGAGCTCGCGCTGTCCGCGGCCGATCGGCACCAGGGCGTCGATGGCCTTGAGGCCGGTCTGCAGCGGCTCGTGCACCGACTTGCGCTTCACGATGCCGGGGGCCTTGATCTCGATCTTGCGGCTCTGGGTGGCGTTCACCGGACCGCGGCCGTCGATGGGGAGGCCGAGGCCGTCCACCACGCGCCCGAGCAGCTCCTTGCCCACCGGCACCTCGGCGATGCGGCCGGTGCGCTTGACGGGGTCGCCCTCGCGGATGCGGTCGGCGTGCCCCATGATGGCGGCGCCGACGTTGTCCTCCTCGAGGTTGAGCACGAGGCCGCGGATGCCGTGCGGGAACTCGAGCAGCTCGCCGGCGGCGGCGCCGGAGAGGCCGTAGATGCGGGCGATGCCGTCGCCCTGCGACAGGACGGTCCCGGTCTCGGCGACGTCGACCTTCTTGCCGTAGTCCTTGATCTGGTCCCGGATGATGCGGCTGATCTCGTCGGCGCGGATTTCCATCGGTTTCTCGTTCTCCGGTGCGCTGCGGAAGAGGGCTACTGCTTGAGGGTCCGGCGGAGGTCCTCGAGCTGCGTGCGGACCGAGCCGTCGTAGACGACGTTCCCGACCTGGGCGACCACGCCGCCGAGGAGGGTGGGGTCGACCTGGTGCTCCAGGATCACCTGGGCGCGGGCGCTCCCGGCCAGGCGATCGGCGATCTGCTGGGCGACCGCGGCGGGCAGCGGCACGGCGCTGACCACGCGCGCGCGCAGCCGGCCGAGCTTCCGGTCGGCGAGGACGCGGAACTGCTCGACGATCCCCTCCAGGTACCCGAACCGGTTGCGGTCGGCGAGGAGCGACAGGAGATTCGCCGGCTCGGCGTCGAGCTGCAGCGACGCGGCGAGCTTCGCGGCGATGGCCCGCCGCTGCTCCTTCACGTAGACGGGGTTGACGAGGACGTCGCGCAGCTCCGGGGAGGCCTCCACCGCCCGACTGAAGGCGTTAAGACCATCGGACCACTGCTCGACGCGGTCCTGCTCGACGGCAAGGTCGAACAGGGCCTTCGCATAACGGCGGGCGATCGAACCCAGGATCATAAGGGGCTGCCCGACTAACACGGACAGAGCGGAATCGTCAAGCATATCGGGCTTTGACATTCGTCACCCCCGGACGGGATGAGACGGCCCGCGTTGAAAAACCGCGGCCGGCGCGGATCTCGCGTCCCGCCCCGGAGGCGCCCGGCGCGCGGGCCGTCCAGCCCCCGGCGCGACGAGGCCTCCCCGGGCCGCGCGCCCGCGCCGCCCGACCTCAGCGCCCCGCGCGCGCGCCTCTGGCGCCGTTTGACAGGTCGCGGCACCGCTTTACGTTCCCGGTGCCAAGGAAGTCCGAGCCAAGAAGGAGGAACAAAATGGCACTGTTGACCCGATTCGATCCGTGGCGCGACCTGGCCCGCCTGCAGGACGAGGTGACCCGGATGTTCGACGACCGGCTCACCACCAGCGCGGGCGAGTCGGTGGGCTGGACGCCGCGGTGCGACATCTTCGAGGACGAGGAAGGGCTGTCCCTCCGGTTCGACCTCGCGGGCGTCGATCCCAAGGACGTGGACATCCGCTTCGAGAACGGCGTCCTCACCGTCAAGGGCGAGCGGAAGCTGGAGAAGGAGGACCGGCGGGAGAACTACCACCGCGTCGAGGTGGCCTACGGGACCTTCACCCGGTCGTTCACGCTCCCCGGCAGCATCGACCCGGAGAAGATCCGCGCCGAGAGCAGGCACGGCATGCTGGCGATTCACCTGCCGAAGAAGCCCGAGGCGAAGCCGAAGGCGATCAGCGTGAAGGTGAGCTGAGCGGCGGCGACGGTCGTCGCCGAAGAAGACGAAGGCCGGGCCCCGAGAGAGGGGACCCGGCCTTTCGTTTCGCGGGGGCGCGTCGCGCCCGTTCGCTTCGCCTACGCCTTGGCGGCGACCGGCGCGGGAGCCGGGACGGCCGCCGGCTTGGCGGGCGCCGCCTTCTCCAAATTCTCCATGCGGGCCTGGCCCTCGAAGATCACGCCCTTCTCGATCATGAGGGACGGGGTCTCGATGTTGCCGCGCACCTTGGCGGGGTGGTGCAGCTCGATGGCGCTCTTGGCCCGGATGTTCCCGTTCACCTCGCCGTGGACGATGATGGTGCCGCAGGTCACCTCGGCGTTGAGCTTGGCGCCCTCGCCGACCACCAGCACGTCGGAGGTGTTGACGGAGCCGGTGAACTTGCCGTCGATGCGGACGGTGCCCTCGAAGGTGAGCTTGCCCTCGAACTCCGAGCCCTTGCCCAGCAGGGCGTTGAGGTCGTTGTTGGCGGGGGCGGAGGTGGGGGCGTCTTCGCGCTTCAGCATGGCCATGGGGGTCGACTCCTCGCGCACGGGTGGCGCCGGTGGTGTGGTCGGCTCGGTTGGGGCGGCTGAACCATCGCGCGGCGTCAGCGCTTCCTCCCGCTCCTTGTTCCAGAAAGGCATCGTGCCTCTTTTCCAGCTTCGGATCGAGCGCCCGGTCCGGAGGGAGCCGGAACGCCCCTACCCTACGCTCCAATCTTAGAGAGTATTCCGTCGAGCTCGTCGAGCGACGTGTAGTCGATCTCGATGGTCCCTGCCCCGGCCGACTTGGGGTCGACCCGACAGCGGGCGCCCAGCCGGCGCTGCAGGCGGTTGACGAGGTCCCGGATGGCCGGGCTGTCGGACGAGCCGGCCTTCTTCTGGGGCTTCTTCCCACCCGACAGCAGGAGGCGGACCAGGGACTCGGTCGCCCGGACGGAGAGCTTCTCGCGGACCACGCGCTGGGCGGCCTGGCGGATCTTGTCGGCCCCCTCGAGCGAGAGCAGGGCCCGGGCGTGGCCCATCTCGAGCTGCCCTCCCCGCACCGCCTCCCGCACCTCCTCCGGCAGCCGGAGCAGGCGCAGCGCGTTGGCGACCGTGGAGCGCTCCTTGCCGACCCGCTTCGACACCTCCTCCTGCGTGAGCCCGTGCTCGCGGACGAGGAGGTCGTAGGCCTCCGCCTCCTCGATGGCGTTCAGGTCGGCCCGCTGGATGTTCTCGATGAGGGCGATCTCGAAGGCCTCGGTGTCCGAGACCTCGCGCACCAGCGCCGGCACCTCCTTCAGGCCGGCGCGCTGGGCCGCCCGCCAGCGGCGCTCGCCGGCGAGGATCCGGTAGCGGGTCCCCTGCTTGCGCACCAGGATGGGCTCCACGATCCCGTGCTCCTGGATCGAGAGCGCCAGCTCCTCGAGCTTCTTCTCGTCGAAGCGCTTGCGGGGCTGGCCCGGGTTCCGCTCGATGGCCTCGATGGGGAGCTGGAGCAGCCCGCGGCCGGCGGAGCCACCCGGACCCACCGTCGAAGGCGCGGGGGCGTTGGAGAGCAGCGCCGCCATGCCGCGGCCGAGGGCCATGCGCTTCTTGTCGGCGCTCACGCGACCCTCCGCAGCCGCTTCTCCACCTCGCGGGCGAACTCGAGGTAGCTCTGGCAGCCCTTGCTGGCGACGTCGTAGAGGAGGATGGGCTTGCCGTGCGACGGGCTCTCCGAGAGCCGCACGTTGCGCGGGATGACGGTCTTGTAGACCCGGTCCGGGAAGTGGGTCCGGATCTCCTTCTCGACCTGGGTAGCGAGGTTGTTGGCCGAGTACATGGTGAGGACGATGCCGTCGAGCGCCAGCTCCGGGTTGGCGCCGCCGCGCACCAGCTCGATGGTGCGCAGGATGTCGGCGAGCCCCTCGAGCGCGTAGTACTCGCACTGGAGCGGGACGATGACCCCCTGGCTGGCGACGAGGCCGTTGAGGGTGAGCAGCCCGAGCGAGGGCGGGCAGTCCACGATGACGTACTCGTAGCGGTCGGCGACCCCCTCGAGCGCCTCGCGCAGCCGGTACTCGCGCCGCTCGACGCCAGCCAGCTCCAGCTCGGCGCCGACCAGGTGGCGGCTCGAGGGGACGAGCTCGAGGAACTTGAGCTCGGTCTTCTGGACCACCTCCGCGACCGGCCGGCCGTCGAGCAGCACGTCGTAGACGCTCGCCTCGACGTCGTCGCGCCCCACCCCCACCGCCGAGCCGGCGTTCCCCTGCGGGTCGACGTCCACGAGGAGCGTGGGGCGTTCGGCGGCGGCCAGGGACGCGGCGAGGTTGACGGCGGTGGTGGTCTTGCCGACCCCGCCCTTCTGGTTCGCGATGGTGATGGTCCTCGGCATGGGCCTCCCCTGCTCCCGGCCGGGATACCCGCTTCTCGGCGGGGGCGCAAGCGGCGCGCCCGGCGGGGCCCGGGAGAGCCGCAGGGCGAGGAGGCGGCGGGTGTTCCACGTGGAACACGGGGGCTCGGGTGGGTGGCGGCCCGGCGGGCGGCGGCCCGGCCACCGGGTGTTCCACGTGGAACACGAGCGTCCCCCCGGCTGGCCGCGCAGCCGCCGGCTCCGCGCCGACCTGGGGATTCGGTTACATTTCCGCCCTCCCCCCTCTTCCGCCCGAGCCCGTCCCTGGAGGACGCCCTGCCCAGCGAGCCGCGACCCCTGCCGGCCAGAACCGTTTCCCGCGCCGACCCCGCCAGCCGGGACCTGCCCGCGGCTCGCCCGGTCCCCGCGCTCGGCCGCTCGTACCTGCTCGCGGTCTTCCTGCTCCTCCTCCCGGCCCTCGCCCCGCTCCTCGCCGCCGCGGGGTTCCTGGCCGGCGTTCCGCTCTCGGCGCTCCACCTCCCCGCGACCCTCCTCGCCGCCGGCCTCGCGACCGCCGCCGTGGCCCGCGCCGAGCGGGCCCGGCCGCGCGACCTCCTCCTCTCCCTCGGGCTCGGGCTCGGGCTCCTGGCCGGGGCGATCGCCGCCGGGCACCTCCTGCTCGACCTCTCCTACGACGGGCAGGCGTATCACCAGAGCGCCATCCGCCACCTCGCGGCCGGCTGGAACCCGCTCCGCCGCGCCCTCACCTCGGCGGAGACCATCCACCAGCTCTGGGTGAACCACTACGTCCGCGCCGTCGAGCTGGGCGCCGCCGCGCTCCTGGCCGCCACCGGGAGCATCGAGTCGGGCAAGGCCTTCGGCCTCCTCCTCCCGATCCCGGCGGCGCTGCTCACGCGGCTGGCGCTGCGCCGCGCCGGGGCGCGCCCCGGGCCGGCCGCCGCGGCCGCCCTTTTGGTGGCGGCGAACCCCGTCGTCCTCGTCCAGGCGCCCACCTTCTACCTCGACGGCCAGCTCTCGCTGGTCTTCGCCTGCGCCCTCGCCCTCGCCTGGCTCTCGCTGCGCCGAGAGGCCCGCAGCGCCCCCATCCTCCTCGGGGCCGCCCTGGCGCTCCTCGCCAACATGAAGTTCACCGCGACGGTCTACGCGGCGCTGCTGCTCGCGGGGTACGCCGCCGCCACGCTGGTCCGGTCCGGGCGCCGCGCCGGCCGCAGCCTGCGCGTCCCCGTGGCGCTGGCGCTCGCGGGCACGCTGGCGATCGGCTGGCAGCCGCTGGTGACGAACGCGCTCCGCCACGGCCACCCCTTCTATCCGGTGGCCGGTCCGAAGCGGGTGGACGGGCTCTCCCCCCAGACCCCGTTCTTCCACTTCCGCGACCCGCTCCGGCGCCTGCTCGAGTCGACCTTCGCCGAGACCAACGCCGCGCGGGCCACCCCGCGGCTCAAGCTGCCGTTCGTGGTCCGCGCCGAGGAGCTCGCCACCTGCACCCGCCCCGACGCCCGCATCGGCGGGTTCGGCCCGCTCTTCGGGCTGGGCGTGCTGCTCGCGGCGCTCGGGGTCGCCGCCCTGCCGTGGGGGCTCGCGGCCGGCGCCGGGGCGACCGCCGCGATCGCCGGTGCCGTGCTCGCCACCGCGCTCGTGAACCCGGGGGCCTGGTGGGCCCGCTTCGTTCCCCAGCTCTGGATCGCGGTGGTCCTGGCCGCCGCCGCGGCCGCGACCGGGCGGC
>JAJXVM010000314.1 GCA_021782135.1 Myxococcales bacterium
GGCCACGCCGGGCGGCCGCGGGAGCCGCTCCCAGGCCATCCCCGCCAGCGCGCCGGCCGCGAGCGCGATCCCGGCGCTCGGCAGGTAGAGCCGGTGCTCGAGGATGACGTCGTAGATGGGGATTACGCTCGACTCGACCGAGGAGGCGAGGAAGAAGAAGAGCAGCCCGAAGCCGGCCACCCGCAGCGGCTCCTGCCCCGGCCGGCGCGCCCGGCGCAGCATCCAGAGCGCCAGGACGGCGAGCCCGGCCAGGAGCAGCGCCGAGGCGAGCGCCGCGGGCGAGCGCAGCGAGCCCTGGAGCGGGTAGTCGTAGTCGAGGTTCTGGCCGGCCGGGAAGACGAGCAGCCGCAGGTAGGTGACCATCACCCGTAGCTCGGTCGCGAGATAGAGCCAGCGCGGGAGCGCGCTCTGCACCCGGGCCGCCGCGTCCACCGCGCCGAGCACGCCCCCGGCCGGTGCCCCCTGCTCGTGGAGGATGGTGAGCGGTACCACCGCGAGCGTGGCCAGGAAGGGCGCCAGGAGGGCCAGCCGGCGGCGGGCGCGCCCCGCGCCGAAGAGCCACTCGTAGAGGCAGAGCGCCAGGGGGAGCGTGAACGCGATCTCCTTGGTCCGCAGGGCGAGCAGCGTCGCGGCGAGCGCGCCGAACCAGGCGGCGCGCGCCAGCCGCCCGCGCGGCAGGCGCCGCCCCTCGGCGTAGAGCCAGAGCGCCAGCAGGTAGAAGAGCGTCGCCAGCGAGGCCTGCCGCTGGACGACGTAGGTGACGGCCTCGGTCTGGACCGGGTGCGCGACGAAGAGGAGCGCCGCCGTCACCGCCGGCGCTGGCGAAGGCGGCCGCTCCGCCGGGCCCGCGGCGGCGGCCAGCCGGAGCCCGAGCGCGAGGACCAGCAGCCCGTTGAGCGCGTGGACGACCAGGTTGACGAGGTGCCAGCCGGGGAGGGCGAGGCCGTGGCAGGCGTAGTCGAGCGCGAAGGTGAGGGTCGCCACGCCCCGGTTCGTGCGCCAGGCGCTCGCGAACGCGGCGCCCAGGTCCCGGAGGGCGGGATCGTTCACCACGTGCAGGTAGTCGTCGAACTGGAACGCCGCGTGGAGCGTGTTCGCGTAGCACGCCGCGGCGACCGCCACCACCAGGGCCGCCGGAAGCCAGGGCCGGCGCGGCGGGCTCATCGCCCCGGCCACCCGGGGAAGAGCGACTCGGGGGTGGGGATGGTCTGGAGCTGCGGCCGGAAGAGCCCCCTGGACAGGGTCTTCGGACAGGGCGTCCCCGTCCCGCAGTAGCTCTCCGGATCGTGGTTGGAGCCGTGGCAGGAGAGGAAGCACTGGCCGCCGCCGCCCTGGGGCAGGAAGGCGCGCATCCCCTTCCCGTTCGGCTGCACGATGCTGGTGTCGAACTCGACCAGGTGCGGCTGCTCGGAGCCGTGGCCGGAGTGGCAGGCCGAGCACGGGGCCTTGAGCTCCACCACGTGCTTGCGGTGCAGCGGGAAGGAGGCGTCCGAGAGGATGCTGTTCCGGTCGTGGCAGCCGTAGCACAGGTCGTAGCGCGCCGGGCTCTCGGGCTGGTTGTCGTCCCGGGCGTAGTTGCGCACCAGCAGCGGCGCGTAGAGCGAGCCGTGCGGGCCGGCCGGGCCGCCGGCGTCGTTGTTCCCGTGGCAGTCGGTGCAGCCGATGGTGCTCGCGGTGGTGAGCGGGCGGATGAGGGACGGGACCAGGCTGCCTCGCCCCGGCGCGAGCACCGGGTGGAAGGAGACGGCCGAGAACTGCTTCGAGGCGTCCGGCTGGTCCGCGGGCCGGTTCGCCGCCGGCCCGTGACAGAGCAGGCAGAGCTGTGCCTCGTTGGGGAAGCGGCGGGTGGGGGACCGCTTCGGCCCGGCGCCGGGCCCCTGCGCGGTGCGCGGGATGGTGTCGTGGGCGTCGTGGCAGTCCACGCACTCCACGTGGCGGCGGGCGTTGGGGTTGGTCTCCGGGAGGCGCTCGCCGGGCTTGTGGTCGCCCGGGAACTCCACCGGGTGGTGCGACGGCTTCTGCATCTCCTTCTCGATGTCCACCGGGACCGCCCGGTCCGAGAGCCGGCCCGCCCGGACCTCGGCGCCGCGCCCGGGGCCGTGGCAGGCGTAGCAGGCGTACTCGCCGCGCGCGGGCAGGAGCGTCTTCCCCTCCGCGCTCGAGTGGCCCACGTGGCAGCTCATGCAGCCGAGGGGCAGGGTCGCCGGGTTCGAGTGGGCGGTGGCGCTGGCGGAGATGGGGCGCAGCCCGGGTCCCAGCACCGGCGTGCCGGCCGCGCCGGCGATGGTGGAGGCCGCGCCGCTGGCGCCGGGCAGCGGCTGCGTGTCCGTCACCCGCGCGCCGCCGCCCGTGGGCGTCGAGGCGCGCTGCTTCAGCGCGATGGCCTGGGCGTGCGGCCCCTGGTCGGGCACCGCCGAGCTGGCGTGGCAGACGGCGCAGGGGCCGGACCGCGTGGCCTTGGCGTAGAAGTGGACGCCGCTCGAGGCGTAGTTCGCGTCGCTGTGGGGGTCGTGGCAGGCGGTGCACTGGACCCGGTCCTGGCCGTCGAGGTGGACGTCGGGATCGGACTTCATCGACGAGACCGGGTTGAGCGTCAGGTCCGAGGCGTTGACCGCGTTGTTCTGCGAGACCTCCTGGTCGGTGATCTGGAACGAGAGCGGGTGGGTGTGGCTGAGGTCGGTGCCGATGTAGCCCGTGTCCCCGGCGACGAAGTTGGTCTTTCCCCCGGCGAGCGCGATGGGCGTGGACTGGCTCAGCACCGCGCCGATGGCGACCGTGCCGTCGTGGCAGGAGAGGCAGAGCTTGGTGGCGCCGTTCGGATCGGGGGCGGTGGACTGCGCCGTGCAGCAGGCCACCATGGTGGACGAGGTGTACTTGAGGTAGGTGACCCCGCTCGGCAGCTGGTGGTTCCAGAGCGGGCCGGACGGATCGGCGTTGTGCGGCGTGTGGCAGAAGATGCAGACCTGGGTCTCGCTGGTGGCCTTGATGGTGCCGGGGCCCGAGACGGACAGGTTGTGGACGGTGTCGCTCACGCCGGCGGACCGCGCCCACAGCGGGAGCGCGAGCAGCAGGCTCGCCAGCAGCCAGGAGCGGGGGCTCCTCACGGCGCCTCTCCTTCCTCGAGCTCCGCCTCGCTCACCATCTCGAAGAGCTGCAGCCGGCCGTTGCCCCGGTCGGCGACCGCGACCAGCGGACCGTCGAGCGCGACCCCCGTCGGCATCCAGAACTGGCCCGCCTCGCGGCCGTGCTCGCCCACGAACAGCAGCAGCCGCCCCCGCTCGTCGAAGATCTGGAAGTTGTCGAAGAGCGCGTCGGCGACGAACACGTGCCCGCGGCCGTCCATGGCCACCCCCTTCGAGCGGCTCATGTCCCCCGAGCCGTTGCCGAGCTTGCCGAAGGTGGACTTGAGCTCCCCCTCCGGACCGAAGATCTGGACGCGGAAGTTCATGGTGTCGTTCACGGCCAGATCCCCGCGCGCGTCCACCGAGAGGAAGGTCGGGAAGTTCATCTGCCCGGGGCCGTCGCCGTGGCCGCCGAGGGTGCGCACCGGCGTGCCGTCGAGCCGCAGCACGCGGACGAGGTGGACCGGAGTGTCGGCCACGTAGAGCAGCCCGCGGGCGCGATCCACCGCGACGCCGGTCGGCCGCTGCAGCTGGCCGCCCGCGTCGAGCCGCGCCAGGCTCTTCCCGTCCGGCGAGAAGACCCGCACCACCCGGCGCAGCCCGTCGGCCACGTAGATCCGCCCGGCCGCGTCGGCGGCCACCCCGAGCGGCAGCCCCAGGGCGTCGTCGCCGGAGGGGGCGATGACCTCGAAGCTGCCCCCGCTGCGGTC
>JAJXVM010000315.1 GCA_021782135.1 Myxococcales bacterium
GGCGCCGACCGAGAGCGGGGTTCCCTTCTGCGCCGCCGCCTCGAGCGCCTGCGCCCGCTCGGCCTCGGCCAGGAGCTCGCGGCCGCGCACGTCCGGGAGCGCCGCCGCCCGCGGCAGGAGCGCCGCCCAGCGCTCGCGCGCCGGCAGCGCGAACCGCGGCAGCGGCCCGGCGGCGGCGAGCGGGGTGACGGTGGCCCGCGAGAGCTGGGCGGCGAGCCGGTAGCCGAGGTCGGTCACCTCGCCCTCGACCGCCAGCGCCGCGAGGTGCGCCTCCGCGCGGTAGCTCTCCGCCTCGGCGAGGTCGGAGCGGGTGAGCGCCGCGGCCCTCGCGGCGCGGGCGATCCGCTCGGCGAACTCGTCGGCGAGCAGCACCGCCGCGCGCGCGTCGGCGAGCGCCTGCTGCGCGCCCCAGAGCCCGATCCAGGCCTCCGCCGCGGCGAGCCGCCGGGAGAGGGCCACCGCGCGGGCGTCGTTCTCGAGGGCCGTCCGCTCCGCCGCCGCCGCCTCGCGCCGCGCGCCGCCCAGCCCGGAGAGGCTCAGGGGCTGCGAGACGCCCGCCACGCCCTCCCACCGGTCGGAGTAGCCGGGCTCGACGGTGAGGGTCGGGTTTCCCGGGAGCGAGGGGATCTCGCGATCGCGCTCGCGGCGGACGCGCACCGCCTCCTCGGCGGCCCGCACCGCCGGAGCGGAGGCCGCCAGCCCGATGGTCTCGTCGAAGGTGACCCCACCCCCGCCCTCCGCCACCGCGGCGGCGAGCACGACCGCGAACAGCCCCCCCATGCCGCCGGAGGTAACGACCACTCTCCGAGGGAGCAACCGGCCGTCGAGGGCCACCCCTCGGCGGCAGGGAAAGGGGGCGAAGTGCGCGGAACCGTTCCCTCTTGATCTCCCGGCGGCACTCCCGTATACGGACGGGCTCGGAGCGGGAACATTCGGGTTTCGGAGGAGTGGCCGAGCGGTTGAAGGCGACGGTCTTGAAAACCGTAGAGGGTTCACGCCCTCCGAAGGTTCGAATCCTTCCTCCTCCGCCAGGTCGAAGGTCTGGAAAGGTGGCCGAGAGGCCGAAGGCGCTGGTTTGCTAAACCAGTATAGGGGTAACCCTATCGCGGGTTCGAATCCCGCCCTTTCCGCCATTTTGAAGGTGTGGTAGTAAGCCGTCCCCCGGTCGCTGCGGCGGCCGGACGAGCAGCGCGAAGCACCAAGGGTTGGCGCCCTTAGCTCAGCTGGATAGAGCGTCTGACTACGGATCAGAAGGCCGGGGGTTCGAATCCCTCAGGGCGCGCCAAGTTCGAACGAAGCCCCGTCCGGTACCGGGCGGGGCTTTTCCTTTTCCGGTCGTGACTCCTACGTTCCCCGGTGATGCCGAGCGGGGCCACGGCGCCGGCCACCGGCACGGCTGCGGAGATCGTGGTGGCGATCGAGCGCCGCCCCGAGCTCTACGATCCGCGCTTCGCCGAGCGGCTCGAGGCCGAGCTGGGCCGGCGCTTTCCGGGCCGGCCGGCGCGGGTGCTCGTGCTGCGCGTGCAGGACGGAACGGCCGCGCTGGTGGCGGCCAACGATCCGGCGCTGGCGTCCTCGCGCGAGCCGCAGCCCATCGCCGGCCTTCCCCCGCGCGACGGCGCGCTCGCGGCGCTGATGCGGACCGGCGTCGAGCGCGGCGCCGCCGCCATGGCGCTCGTCACCGGCGGTCGGGGAGCGGGCTGCGGCGAGTGGCTCGGCAAGCTGCTCGAGCCCATCGTCGAGCAGGGGTTCGAGTGCGTCCGCCCGGCCTACCTGCGCCACCGGCTCGACGCCCCGCTCAACACGGGCGTCATCTACCCGCTCGTGCGGGCGCTCTACGGCAAGCGGCTCCGGCAGCCGCTGGGGACCGAGACCGCCCTCTCCCTCGGCCTGGCCCGCCGCCTCCTCTCCGATCCGGACTGGCTGCGCGACCCGGAGAGCGCGGGCACCCACACCTGGCTGCTCGGGAAGGTGCTCGCCGGCCGCGACCGGCTCTGCCAGGCGTGGCTCGGAGCCTGGCCCGGCGCCTCGGCGCCCCCCGAGGAGGCGAGCGACCTCATCGCGCGCGTGCTCGGGCGGATGTTCCGGGAGATGGAGCGGCACGCCGCGCGCTGGCAGCGGGTGGACGGCTCCGCCGACGTGCCCTCGTTCGGCACGCCGGGTTGGCTCGCCGGCGATCCGCCGCGGGCGGACCTCGGCTTCCTCTTCTCGGCCTTCCGGCTCGGCCAGAGCGAGCTCGCGCCGATCTGGTCCCTCGTGCTGCCGCCGGCCACCCTGCTCGCGCTGCGCCGCTGCGCCACCTGCCCGCTCGAGGGCTTCCAGCTCGAGGACCGGCTCTGGGCGCGCGTCGTCTACGACTTCGCGGTGGCCTGGTTCGCGAAGGTGATGGACCGCCGCCAGCTCCTCGCCTCGATGACGCCGCTCTACCGCGGCTGGGTGGCGAGCTTCCTGCGCGACGCGCGCGACCTCGACGAGACCGCCACCGAGGCGCGGGTGGAGGCGCTCTGCCGGGCGTTCGAGCAGGAGAAGCGGTACCTCATCGCGCGCTGGCGCTGGCCGGACAGCTTCAATCCGTGAGGGAGGCAGCCATGTGGGACGAGACCAGGCGCATCTTCCTCGAGTCGCTCGCGAGGATGCTGCACGGGCTGGCGCGCGAGACGCCGGGGGTGGTGGTGATGCTCCTGTTCGTCGGCCTCGCCGTGGCGGTGGCCGCCGCGCTGCACGCGCCGGTGAAGCGGCTCTGCGCGCGGCTCGGGCTCGACCGCCGGCTGCGGGAGTGGGGCATGGTGCCGGCGGGGATGGACCGCACCGCGCCCTCGCTGCTCGCCGCGCGCGCCATCACCTGGACCGTGCTCGCCATCCTGGTGCTCTCCGTGCTGGCCTCGATCGACGCCGGCACGGTCAGCCGCGCCGCCATGCGAGGGCTGGCCTTCGTGCCGCGGCTGCTCTCGGCGGCGGTGGTGTTCCTCGCCGGCCTGGTGGCCTCGCGGGTGGTGGAGCGGAGCACGCTCATCGGCGCGGTGAACATGGGCGTCCACTCGGCGCGGCTGCTCGGGCTCGGCGGACGCTGGCTGGTCATCGTGCTCGCGCTCGCCATCGCCCTCGACCAGCTCGGCATCGGCGGCCCGGTGGTGGCGGTGTCGCTCGGGATCCTCTTCGGCGGCATCGTGCTGGCGCTGGCGCTCGCGGTCGGGCTCGGGGCGAAGGACCTGGTGGCGCGGTCGCTCGCGCGCCACTTCCCGCCGCCGCCCCCGCACGTGATGGACGAGGAGCACGACGACGGCGGGGAGCTGCACCATTTGTGAGGCGAAGGGCAGACAGCTCCGGGGGCTCCCCTCCCCTGCCCTCCCCGCGCGGCGGGGAGGGAGCTACCTCCTTCCCTCTCCCGCGCGGCGGCAGGGCCCAGGCCACCTCTTCCCCTCTCCCGCGCGGCGGCAGGGCCCTGGCCACCTCTTTCCCTCTCCCGCGCAGCGGGGGAGGGTCAGGGAGGGGGGAAACCGTGACCACCCGCCGCGCCGGCATCCTGCTGCACCCCACCTCCCTGCCCGGCCGCTTCGGCGTCGGCGACCTCGGCCCGGCCGCGCGCCGCTTCGCCGACTTCCTCGCCGCCGCCGGGCAGTCGCTCTGGCAGGTGCTCCCGCTCGTCCCCACCGGCTACGGCGACTCGCCGTACCAGGGCCTCGGCGCCTTCGCGGGCAACCCGCTGCTCGTCAGCCCCGAGGACCTCGCCGCCGACGGCCTCCTCGACGAGGCCGACCTCGCCGCGGCGCCGGTCTTCCCGGAGGGGGCGGTCGACTACGGCCCGGTGATCGCCTGGAAGACCGCCCT
>JAJXVM010000316.1 GCA_021782135.1 Myxococcales bacterium
CCGAAGGAGGTCGCCGTCGCCAAGGCGGCCTGATGCGCCCGAGGAGCTTCACGCGTAGTCCGATTTACACAGAGATAGGGACTTGACCCGCGCGGCGTCGGCGAACTGGAACTCGGCCACGTTGCCCGGGACGGTGGTGAAGGGGGTCTCCTCGGTGGCGAGCCCCACCACGCCCACCACCGGCCCGCCGGCCGGCCGGAAGAGGCGGCGCGCGAAGAGGTTCTTCCAGGCCGGCAGCTCCCCCGTGTCCTTCTCCTCCAGGTTGGCCGCCAGGTACGGGTAGGCGGCCTCGGCGATCCGGGCGCGCAGCACCGTCGGCCCGCGGTCGAAGTCGTGGTTGCCGATCGCGGCGGCGTCCACGCCGAGCGCGCCGTACGCGCGCACCACCGCGCGCCCCTCGTTCAACTCCGAGTCCAGCGTGCCCTGCATCGAGTCGCCGCCGTCGAGGACCAGGGTGGGCCCGCGCTGGCGCACCTGCTCCACCGCCCGCGCCACCCGCGGCAGCGCGTCGAGCCGGCCGTGCAGGTCCGAGAGCTCCACCACCTCCACGCAGCGGGGAGCGGCGGCGAGCGCGAGCGCGAGGACGGCGGCGAGCATGAGGCGCCGGAGCCTACCACCTCGCCCGGGCGCGGGCGCCCCCACAGGGCACCCGCGTCCGGGTTGTGGGGACCTGCGGGGGTGCGTTATTCAGCGTCCGTGCCCGAGATCGATTCCGTCGAACAGCTCCTCAAGATGGCCGCGCTGGTCTGCGCCGCCATCTCGGCCGCCATCCTCGTCTGGTACCTCCTGCGCCGCCCGCAGCTGAACCGGCCGGTGAAGGTGCTGCTCCTCCTCGGCCTGGGCGTGATGCCGGCCGGCGTGGCGCTCACCGGCAACATCGCCGGCTACGAGTACACGCTCAAGCGGCCCTTCTGCGGCTCGTGCCACGTGATGGGCGCCTACGTCCGCGACGCCTCCAACCCGGAGTCGAACAGCCTCGCGGCCATCCACAGCCGGAACCACCGCTTCGGCGAGGAGAGCTGCTACGTGTGCCACGCCGACTACAAGATCTTCGGCGCCGTCACCACCAAGCTGAACGGGCTCAAGCACCTCTACTACTACGTCACCGAGTACGCCTACACCGGCCCGGACGGCGAGGGCGGTCCCACCATCCACCTCTACAAGCCGTTCAAGAACGGGTCCTGCGAGCAGTGCCACTCCACCTCGGCGCCGCGCTGGAGCAAGGTCGAGGACCACCAGGGCATGCTGAAGGAGATCCGCTCCGGCGAGATGTCCTGCATCGACTGCCACTCCAACGTCCACCCCACCGCCCTGGCGCACCGCGCCAAGGCCGAGCAGCCGGCGGGGCAGGGGAAGGAGGAGCACAAGTGAAGGTCTCGGTCGAGAAACTGGTGGCCATCTCCGCGGCGGTCACGCTGGCCGCGCTTTTCCTGATGGTCGTGTCCATCGTCTACCCGAAGCCCATCCTGCTGGTGATGTCGATGAGCCTGGGGCAGGGCATCGGGACGCTGTCGCTGGCCCTCTACCTCCTCGCCATCGCGCTCGACCTGCAGGGCCACCGCCCGGAGCCGGAGGAGAGCGCCGAGAGCCCCGCGCCGCCGGCGTCGGGACCTCCCGCGCCTTGACCCACCCGGGTGCCCGCTGGTACATCTCATGTTTGGGGGACGGGAGACCCGCGGGGACCATGGCCATCCGAACCATCGCCATCGAGGATGACGAGGCGGTCTCGCGACTGATCTCGCAGGTGCTCTCCGCGCAGGGGTTCGAGGTCTGCGGCACCGCGCCGAGCGGCGAGGAGGGGGTCGCGCTCGCGCTGCGCGAGAAGCCCGACGTCGCCCTGGTGGACCTCGGGCTGCCGCGCATGAGCGGCGAGGACGTCATCGCCGCCATCCGGCGCGACCTGCCCCGCTGCGCCTGCATCGCCCTCACCGCCATCGACATCCCGGCCCGCGTCATGGGCGCCCTCCGCGCCGGGGCGGCCGGCTACATCCTCAAGCCCTTCCGCGCCGCGGAGCTGGTCAAGGGCGTCGAGGAGGTCCTCTCGGGCGAGGCGGCGCCCATCAGCCCGCGCGCCGCCAAGGTGCTGCTGTCCGAGCTGCGCGGCGACCCCATCGAGCAGCGCGGGGAGTTCCCGGCGCTCTCCCGGCGCGAGCTCGAGGTGTTGCAGTTGCTCGTCCGCGGCCACACCTACGCCGACGTGGCCCAGGCGCTCGGGATCGCCGAGGGGACGGTGCAGACCTACGTGAAGCGGATCTACGAGAAGCTCGACGTCTCCACCAAGGCCGAGGCGGCGCTCCTGGCGGTCTCGCGAGGGCTCGTCCGCCCCTGACGGGACTCGGGGTCGGCCAACCCGTTCCAGCTTGGGTCGCGCGGAGCTGCCGAGTCGCGGCGCGCCTTGACTTACCGGGGTGCGCCCCTATAATGAGGCCCTTTTTCGGCAGGGTTTTGCCTCGCAAATGCGCGTCAATATTGACGAAATCAAAGATGCCGGGCTGGACAGGGCCTGGGATCTGACGCCGGTCGAGGTCGACGAGATGCTCGCCGGCGACAAGGCCGGCTACCGCGCCGCGGGCCAGGCGCCGGTCCAGGCCCGGCTCGAGAAGGTTGGCCGCCGGGTGATGCTGAAGGCGCGGGCCGCGCCGGAGCTGACCGCGCCCTGCGGGCGCTGCCTGCAGCCGGTCCGGGTCACGCTGACGTTCGAGTTTTCGCTGACGCTGGTCCCCGCCGAGGAGTATGAGGTGGCGGGCGAGGAGCAGAAGGACGAGGAGGGCCACACCGTCGGCAGCTTCGCGCCGGAGGCGGTGGACGAGGAGACCTACACCGGCAAGGTGATCGACCTCGACCCGCTGGTCCGGGAGCAGCTGCTCCTGGCGCTGCCCGGGTACCCGGTGTGCCGCGAGGATTGCAAGGGGCTCTGCCCGAAGTGCGGCGCGAACCTGAACGAGCGCGACTGCGGTTGCGATCGTCACGTCCCGGACCCGCGCTGGGCCGGGCTCGAGAAGTTCAAGAAGTAGCCGTCTCATCCCGAAAGGAAGTGTGTCGTGGGCGTTCCCAAGAAGCGGACCAGCAGCATGCGGCGCGATCGTCGCCGCGCCGCCAACTTCAAGATCCAGCCGGCCAACGTGACCAAGTGCCCGAAGTGCAAGGAGCCGGTCCTCTCGCACCGCGTCTGCCCGTCCTGCGGCACCTACAAGGGCGAGCAGGTCACCGAGAGCGCCTAGCCCGCGCGAATGGAACCTCGCCTCGCGCCCGTCGCCGTCGATGCGATGGGGGGCGACTTCGCCCCCGGGGCAGCGGTTCACGGTGCGTATAACGCGGCGCGTAAGGGCCTGCCGGTGCTGCTGGTGGGCGACGAGACGCGCGTGCGCGCCGAGCTCGCCCGCCACGCCGGCTGGGAGTCGCTGCCCGTCACCCTCCGGCACGCCTCGGAGGTGGTGGAGATGGCCGACCACCCCGGCCAGGCGATGCGCCGCAAGAAGGACAACTCCATCCGCGTCTGCTTCGAGGCGGTGAAGGCCGGCGAGGCCTGCGCCATGGTCAGCGCCGGCAACAGCGGCGCGGTCATGGCCGGCGGCATCTTCGTCCTCGGCCGCCTGCCCGCGGTGGAGCGGCCCGCCATCTGCTCGGTGCTCCCGGCGGTGAAGGGGCGCCCGCTCCTGCTCGACATGGGCGCCAACGTGGACTGCAAGCCCATCCATCTCGTGCAGTTCGCGCTCATGGGCGAGGTCTACGCGCGGCGGGTGTTCGGCGTCGCCCGGCCGAAGGTGGCCGTGCTCGCCAACGGCGAGGAGGAGTCGAAGGGCACCGACCTCACCCGCGCCGCC
>JAJXVM010000317.1 GCA_021782135.1 Myxococcales bacterium
GGCGCGGCGAAGCGTCGAGCTGGCCTGCGCCCTGGTGGCGCGGCAGGGGCGCTGGCTCCTGGTCCGGCGGCCCGCGCCCGGCCTCTTCGCCGGGCTGTGGGCGCCCCCCGCGGCGGAGGTGGGGCAGGGGGAGCCGCGCCAGGCGCTCCCGGCCGTGCTCGACCGGCTCGGCCTGCGTTGCGCGGTCGGGCCGGAGGTGGCCCGGGTCACCCGGACCCTGACGCACGTCGAGCTCACGCTGCGCGGCTTCGCCTGCGAGCCGCGCCTCGCCGCCGGGGCGTCGGCGCGGGAGGAGCTGCGCTGGGCTGGGCCCGGCGAGCTCGGCGCCGCCGGGGTCCCCACCGCGGTGCGCCGGCTGCTCGAGCAACTCTAGATTCATTTTTTTTCGAAAGGGCTTGTGGAAATGGTTCGGGTTGGACTAGCTTGCGCCCGCTCCGCCCCGAGGCGCCGTCGAGCACTCGAAATCGCTTGACTCTTCGCGGGGCAACCGTATAATTCGCGCCCCTTCGCTCTGAGAAGGGCGAAGCTACCAGCGCCCCCAGGGGTACCGTCAGGGGCGTTTTTATTGAGGGAAAGACCTCTTCAGCATGCCGACCATCAGCCAGCTTGTGCGCCAGGGGCGCGAGCAGCTCAAGACGAAGAAGAAGGCGCCGGCGCTCGTCGAGTCGCCGCAGAAGCGCGGCGTCTGCACCCGCGTCTACACCACGACCCCCAAGAAGCCGAACTCGGCGCTCCGCAAGGTGGCCCGCGTCCGTCTCACCAACGGCTTCGAGGTCACGAGCTACATCCCCGGCGTCGGCCACAACCTGCAGGAGCACTCGGTGGTGCTCATTCGCGGTGGCCGCGTGAAGGATCTGCCGGGCGTGCGCTACCACATCATTCGCGGCACCCTCGACGCGGTGGGTGTCCAGGGCCGCAAGCAGGGTCGCTCCAAGTACGGCGCCAAGCGCCCGAGCTAAGAAGGAACGGTTTCGATGCCTCGTCGTCGCGTGGTGGTGAAGCGGAAGATCCTCCCCGATCCCAAGTTCCAGGACCGGGTGGTGGCGAAGTTCGTCAACAACCTGATGAAGGAAGGCAAGAAGTCGGTGGGTGAGAAGATCATCTACGGCGCCTTCTCCCAGGTCGAGACCCGGCTCAAGGACGACCCGCTCAAGATCTTCAAGAAGGCGCTCGACAACGTGAAGCCGATGGTCGAGGTGAAGAGCCGCCGCGTCGGCGGCGCCACCTACCAGGTCCCGGTCGAGGTTCGTCAGGATCGGCGGGTCGCCCTTGCCATGCGCTGGCTCATCGAGTACAGCAAGGGCCGCGGCGAGAAGACCATGATCGAGAAGCTGGCGGGCGAGATCATCGACGCCGCCAACAACCGCGGCAACGCGGTCAAGAAGCGGGAAGACACGCACAAGATGGCGGAGGCGAACAAGGCCTTCGCGCATTACCGCTGGTAAGGGTCTCTAGGAGGATCGAGGGAAGAGCGGGCCGGTTCCGCCGGCCCAAGTCGCAGCCGCAAGCGCCTCGCGCTCTTTGACAGCTCGGTCGGTTTGGTCGCCGCGGTAGCGGCGTCTCGTTCGTTCCATCGGAAGGTTCGGAAGAAACATGGCTCGTTCGCATCCGCTCGATCGCTACCGCAACATCGGCATCATGGCCCACATCGATGCCGGCAAGACCACCACCACCGAGCGCATCCTCTTCTACACCGGCGTCACCCACAAGATCGGCGAGGTCCATGAGGGTACCACCGTCATGGACTGGATGGAGCAGGAGCGCGAGCGCGGCATCACCATCACCTCCGCCGCCACCACCTGCTTCTGGCGCGATCACCGCATCAACATCATCGACACCCCTGGCCACGTGGACTTCACCATCGAGGTGGAGCGCTCGCTGCGCGTCCTCGACGGCGCCGTGGCGGTGTTCGACGCCGTGAACGGCGTCGAGCCGCAGTCCGAGACGGTGTGGCGCCAGGCCGACAAGTACGAGGTCCCGCGCGTCTGCTTCATCAACAAGATGGACCGCGTCGGCGCCGACTTCTTCATGTCGGTCGACACCATCAAGGAGAAGCTGGGCGCCCGCCCGGTGCCGCTCCAGATCCCCATCGGCCGCGAGGACAAGTTCCGCGGCATGGTGGACCTCGTCAAGATGAAGGGCGTCACCTTCGACGACGAGACCATGGGGGCGAAGTACCAGGAGATCGAGATCCCCGCCGACCTCGCGGAGCAGGCCAAGGAGTACCGCGCCGCCCTCGAGGAGGCCGTCGCCGAGGTGGACGACGAGTTGATGGCCAAGTACCTCGACGGCCACGCGCTCACCAACGACGAGGTGCGCGCGGCGGTCCGCAAGGGCACCATCGCCATGCGGTTCTTCCCGGTGATCTGCGGCACCGCCTTCAAGAACAAGGGCGTGCAGCACGTCCTCGACGCGGTGGTCGACTACCTTCCGGGCCCGCTCGACATCCCGCCGGTCAAGGGCGTGGACATGAAGGGCGTCGAGGTCATCCGCAACACCTCCGACTCCGAGCCGTTCTCCGCGCTGGCCTTCAAGCTGATGAACGACCCGTTCGTCGGCAACCTGACCTTCTTCCGCGTCTACTCGGGCAAGCTCGAGGCCGGGTCCTACGTCTACAACGCGACCAAGGACAAGAAGGAGCGCATCAGCCGCATCCTGCAGATGCACGCCGACAAGCGGGAGGAGATCAAGGAGGTCCTCGCCGGCGACATCGCCGCCGCCGTGGGCCTGCGCTCCTCCACCACCGGCGACACGCTCTGCGCCGAGGACAAGCCGGTCATCCTCGAGCGGATGGAGTTCCCGGAGCCCGTGATCCACGTCGCGGTCGAGCCGAAGACCAAGGCCGACCAGGACAAGATGGGCATGGCGCTCAACCGCCTGCAGATGGAGGACCCGTCCTTCCGCGTCCGCACCGACGAGGAGACCGGCCAGACCATCATCTCGGGCATGGGCGAGCTCCACCTCGAGATCATCGTCGACCGCATGCTCCGCGAGTTCAAGGTGGAGGCCAACGTCGGGAAGCCGCAGGTGGCCTACCGCGAGACCATCACCAGGCAGGTCGAGTCGGAGGGCAAGTTCGTCCGTCAGACCGGTGGCCGCGGCCAGTACGGCCACTGCTGGGTGCGCCTCATCCCGCAGGCCCCGGGCGTCGGCTTCACCTTCGAGAACGCCACCGTCGGCGGGTCGATCCCCAAGGAGTTCATCAACCCCATCGAGAAGGGCATCGTCGAGGCGATGCAGGGCGGCGTGCTCGCCGGCTTCCCGATGGTGGACATCAAGGTGGAGGTCTTCGACGGCAGCTACCACGACGTCGACTCCTCCGAGATGGCGTTCAAGATCGCCGGCTCGATGGGCTTCAAGGAGGGCGCCGCCAAGGCCACCCCCGTCCTGCTCGAGCCGATCATGAACGTCGAGGTCGTCACCCCCGAGAGCTTCATGGGCGACGTGATCGGCGACCTGAACTCGCGTCGCGGCAAGATCCAGGGTATGAACCCGCGCACCGGCGTCCAGGTGATCACGGCCCAGGTGCCGCTCGCCGAGATGTTCGGGTACGCCACCGACCTCCGCAGCAAGACCCAGGGCCGCGCCACCTACACCATGCAGTTCGCGCACTACGCGCAGGTCCCGAACAACATCGCCGAGACCATCATCACCAAGAGCAAGGGCGCGGCCGCCAAGTAGCCCGCCGCCGATCGAACGAGAGAGGGAAGACATGGCCAAGGAAAAGTTCGAACGCAACAAGCCGCACGCGAACGTCGGGACGATCGGTCACGTGGACCACGGGAAGACGACGCTGACCGCTGCGATCACGAAGGTGCTGG
>JAJXVM010000318.1 GCA_021782135.1 Myxococcales bacterium
AGGTCGAGCGCGAAGAAGGGGGGCCGCAGCAGTGCCGCCGCGGCCACGCCGTCGTCGCGGTCGGCGAGGGCGCGCAGCGCGAGCAGGAACTGACGGTGCAGCGGGTCGTCGAGGAAGAGCTTGCCGCCGCGGGCCGCGTAGGGCACTCCGAGCGCGTCGAGCGGTCCGAACAGGTTCGCGAGGCCGTAGGTGGACCGGGCGAGCACGGCGACGTCGCCGTAGCCGGCCGCGCGCCGCGCGCCGGTGGCAGGGTCGGTGATCTCCACCTCGCCCTCGCCGACCATCGCCCGCAGCCAGGCCGCCACCGCGCGCCCCTCCACCGCGCGATCGGATCCCGACCTGCCGTCGGCCGATCGGTACGGCAGCACCGTCACCGTGTCCCCGGCGTGGCCGTCGAGCCCCGCCAAAAGCGGCTCGTTGGCCACCGTGCCCAGCTCCGGGTCGAAGACCGGCGCGCCCGCCGCGGCCGTGCCGAGGATCTCGTCGAAGCGGCCGTTGAAGAAGGAGATGAGCGCCGGCTCGCTGCGGAAGTTCGCCGAGAGCGACTCCTGGAGGCACGGGCCGCGCTTCACGATCTCCCGCACCGCGTCGTACACCGCGATGTCGGCGCGCCGGAACCGGTAGATCGACTGCTTGGGGTCTCCCACCAGCGTGAGCTTGCCCGGCTTCACCACCACCTCGCGCCAGTCCTTGGCCCGCGCGCCGTCCTCGCAGAGGTAGAGGACGATCTCCGCCTGCAAGGGGTCGGTGTCCTGGAACTCGTCGACGAAGAGGTGGTCGAAGAGCGCCTGGCAGCCTTCGCGGACGGCGGGGTCGTCGCGCAGGAGGTTCCGCAGCCGGAGCAGGAGGTCGAGCTGATCCACCGCGCGGTGGCGCGCCTTCACCTTCTCGTAGAGGGCGATCACCGCCGGGAAGGCGCGGACGAGCCGGGTCGCCATCCAGCGGTCGAGCGGCGCCGAGAGGTCGTCGCGCAAGGGCGAGTCGCGCACCGGGTTCTTGGTCTGGTCTCCGTCCCAGGCCTTCCACGCCTTCCAGGTGGCGTCGTCGCCCCGGCAGCCGTCCTTCTTGTTCACCTCGGGCTCGGAGCGGAGGATTCCGCGCACCTCGCGGTAGAGCTCCGCCGGGTCTTCGATCCCGGCGAGCGCCTTCAGCCGGCGCGCGGTCCGCTGGAACCAGCGCCCGGCCTCGCTCCCCTCGCCGAGCCCCTTCGCCAGCTCGCGCACCTCCTCGGCGTGGCGCCGGAAGCTCGCGAGCTGGAGCGGCGCGGGCTTCGCCTCGGGCGGCGGCACGTCGCGGGTCCGGATGAAGGCCTCCACCAGCGCGTCGAGGCCGTTCCGGGTGGCGAACTCGTACTCCTTCGACTCGACCAGCATCCCCGCCCGCAGCGCCTGCCGGAGCGCCTGCTGAGCCTCCTCGGCCCGCGCCGCGTCGCAGTGCTCCTCGAAGCCGGCCAGCTCCTCCGCCAGCGTGCCCTCCTGCGCGGCGTGGAGGAGCAGCGTGAAGGTCTCCTGGATCAGCTCCTCCCCCTCGTCCACCACCTCGTAGGACGGCGAGAGCCTCGCCTCGACCGGGCGCAGCCGCAGGAGCCGGTCGGCGAAGGAGTGGATGGTGCCGACGGCGGCGGTGTCGAGCGCCGCCGCGGCCCGCGCCAGGCGCCCGCGCCGCGTCTGGGAGAGGCCCGGCCCGGCGAGCCGGCCCAGGAGCTGCTCGCGCAGCCGCAGCCGCAGCTCGCCCGCCGCCTTGCGGGTGAAGGTGATGGCCGCGATCCGCTCCAGCGGCACGTCCGGGCCGTCGCCCTCCGGCGCCACGAGCTCGGCGATCCGCTCCACGATGGTGGTGGTCTTGCCGGTGCCGGCGCCCGCGCCGACGAGGACGTTCCGCGCGCGCTCCGCGACGATGCGGCGGCGCGCCTCGTGATCGGGGGGAAGCTTGCGACTCATGAGCGCTCCTCGGGGTTCTTGATCTCGCGGAAGGACGCGAGGGCGCCCTCGGCGCCGGACAGCACCTCCTCCGAGCGCGCCAGCGCGCCGGCCCCGCAGAGCGGGGCGAAGCCGCAGAAGGCGCAGTCGCCGCCGTCGGTGGTGGCGGGGAAGGAGCGGGTGGCGAGCAGCTCGGCGGCGAGCGCCAGCCACTCCTTGCCCGAGTCGGTGAGCGCCTTCACGTCGTCGCGAAAGGCGCGCTCCCGCTCGCCGCGGTCGGCCGCGTAGGCGTAGGCCGCCTGCACCTTCCCCGGCAGCCCCCACCGCCGCGCGAGCTGCTTCACCACCAGGGTGTAGAGCGCCAGCTGGACGTCGCGGACCGGCACCGGGCCCCGCTCCTTGCCGCTGCGCGGGTGCGGGCTGCCGGTCTTGAGGTCGCGCACCAGGGTCACGTCGCCCTCGGTGTCGAGCCGGTCGATGAAGCCGCGGACGTAGAGCGTGCGCTCGCCGAGCTTCAGCGCCACCGGCTCGTCCTCGCCGAAGGCGCGCTCCACGTCCACGAAGGCGCGGTCCGGGTGGTCCCAATCGTAGGCCAGGAAGGAGCGCACGTCCTCCTGCAGCCGCTTCAGCTCCTTCTCCCGGATCTCCTCGCCGGCGAGCGGGTACTCGGAGAGGAGCGCGCCGAACCGCTCCGCGGCCCGCGCCCGCGCCAGCCCCTGCCAGTGCGCCAGGGTCCGCTCGCGCGCGGCGAAGCGCGCGCCGTGCTCGCGGAAGAAGTCCTCCATCACGCCGTGGAAGAGGCTGCCGTAGCAGAGGGCGTCGAGCTCGTGCAGCGGCCGCGCGGAGGCCGGGTCGCCGAGGTGCAGCACGCGGCCGTAGAGAAAGCGCCGGGGACAGCCGAGCAGGTCGGCGAGCGCCGAGGCCGAGATGGGACGCTCCGGGGTGAGCCCCGGCGGGACCAGCGACGGGTCGCGGTCGCCGAGCAGCCCGTCGGCGGGGCCGCCGGGCGCGCCGGGCGCGGTGAGGGCGGCCACGCGCGCGAGGTCGAGGTGCGCCGGTCCCTTCCAGGAGGGGTGCAGCTCTCCCAGCGCGGCGGCGCGCTCCAGCCAGGCGCGGGCGGAGACCGGGTGGGCGTCGCGGAACGCCGCCGCGGCGGCGCGGGCCGGGGCGAAGGCGTCGCGGCGCAGCGCCTTCAGGCCGGGCACCAGCTCCTGGCGCGCGCCGGTGGCCGCGTTAGGCCGGCCGAGCGCCGCGCCCGCCTCGACGAAGACCGACGACGGCTCGCGCTCGCCGCGGTCGAGGCCGGTGCGCGGGGCGGAGAGGACCAGCGCGCGCCGGGCGCCGCCCACCGCGCGGCCGAGGGTGTGGAGCTGCGAGAGCGCGCGGTCCTCCGAGACCGGCAGCAGCGGCGAGGCCGCGCGGCGGAGCGCGTCCGGGAGCACCGGATCCTGGCGCACGGCGGAGGGGAGGGCGCCCTCGGCGAGCCCGACCACGCGCACCGCCGAGAACGGGAGCCCGGCCGCGTCGGCGACCGCGCCGACGAAGACCGCCGGCTCGCCGTAGCGCCCCCCAGGGAGCGAGAGGGCGTGGAGCCGGTCCTCGATCACGCGCAGCGCGTCGGGGCCGCGGAGCGTCCTCGCGAGCAGCCCGGCGCGGGCGGTGTCGAGCGACTCGAAGAGGAGCCGCGAGGCCTTCGGGCCTTCGCCCGGCTCGAGCAGCCACTCGCTGGCGAAGGCGTCGAGGGCCTCGGCGAGCTGGTCGAGCGGGGCGTCTTCCACAAGGAGCCGCACCACGTCACCGAGCGCTTCGAGGGCCGGGCGGGCGGCGCGCACCAGCGCGAGGAGCCGCTCCAGGCGCCACGCCTCGCGCGCCTCGGAGCCGCCGCTCCGCTCGGCCTGC
>JAJXVM010000038.1 GCA_021782135.1 Myxococcales bacterium
GAGGCGCGCCAGCAGGGCGCGCGAGCGCGGCGCGTCCTCCTCCGCCGGCCGCTTGCCGCGCAGCCCCGCGAGCACCAGCGCCGGCTCGTGCGCGCCGAAGGCGGTGAGGAACGCGAGCGTCAGCAGGCCGGAGGCGAGCGAGGGGCGCGCGACCGCCAGCGCGGTGAGGAGCGGGAGCAGGAGCTGGCCGTAGGCGCCGTGCTCCTTGGGGAAGAGGGATCTCGGGCGGTCCGTCGTCACGGCGCCGAATCTAAGCCGGCGCGGCGCGCGGCGCACGCTGGTCCGCGGGAGTTCGCGCGCGCACGTCCGGCTCCGTTCGACCACATCTTGCGACACGAAAGGGAGACGTCGCGGCGGCGCTGGCGACGGGGGTCGGCCCCGCGCGAGGGGGGCGGGGCCGACCGGGGCCGGTGAAGAGCGGAGCCCTCGACGCGCTCGCTACGCCTCGTACACCTTCAGCGCCGCCTCGAGCGCGGCGCCCGGGCGCTGGACCTTGCCCTGCCGCGCCAGCACCTGCTCGAGCGCGGAGAGGACGGTCATGACGCTGCTCTGGCGGGAACCCTCGCCCATGAGGCCGATGCGCCAGACCTTGCCGGCGAGGGGCCCGAGGCCGCCGCCGATCTCGACCCCGAACTCCTCGAGCAGCGCCTTGCGCACCGCCGCCTCGTTCACGCCCTCGGGGGCGGTGATGCAGTTGAGCGACGGCAGGCGGTGGCCCTCGGCGGCGACGGGCTGGCACCCGAGCGCGGCGAGCCCGGCCATGAGCGCGGCGCTGTTGCGCGCGTGGCGCGCGTAGCGGGCCTCGAGCCCCTCCTCGAGCACGGTCCGCAGCGCCTCGCGCAGCGCGTAGACCATGCTGATCGGGGCGGTGTGGTGGTAGGCGCGCTTCCCCTCGGTCCAGTAGTCCGCGATCATCGTCATGTCCAGGTACCAGCTCTGGACCTTCTGCTTGCGCGAACGGAGGACGTCGAGCGCGCGCGGGCTGAAGCTGAGCGGCGCCAGCCCGGGCGGGCAGGAGAGGCACTTCTGCGTGCCGGAGTAGCAGGCGTCCACGCCCCAGGCGTCGATCTCCACCGGCAGGCCGCCCAGCGAGGTGACGGTGTCGAGCACCAGCAGGGCCCCGTGGCGGCGGCAGATCTCGCCCAGGCCCTCCATCGGCTGGCGCGCGCCGGTCGACGTCTCGGCGTGGACCAGCGCCACCAGCTTCACCTTCCCCTCGCGCTGGAGCGCCTCCTCGACCTGCGCCGGGCTGAAGACGCCGCCCCAGGGGGCCTCGAGCTTCACCACCTTGGCGCCGCAACGGCCGGCGATCTCGGCGAGGCGCCCGCCGAAGACGCCGTTCACGCCCACCACGGCCGTGTCGCCCGGCTCGAGCAGGTTCACCAGCGCGGCCTCCATGCCGGCCGAGCCGGTCCCGGAGACCGCGATGGTGAACGGGTTGGCGGTGCCCATGACCGCGCGCAGGGCGGCCTGGACCTCGTTCATGATGGTGAGGAAGGCCGGGTCGAGGTGGCCGAGGAGCGGGGTGGACATCGCCCGCAGCACGCGCGGCGAGACCGGGCTCGGGCCGGGCCCGAGCAGCAGGCGGGAGGGCGGGTTGAGCTCGTCGAAGTTCGGCGTCGCCATGGTTCTCCTGGGGCAGGGGAGCGGGGAAGCGCCCGGAGGCGCGGAATATCGGGAGCCCCAAGCTTAACGCGGCCCGAGGCGGCACGCCCGGGTTCTCCCCGTCCACGATGGGACCGCTCTCCGACGGGGGCGCGACGGGCGCCAGGCCGTCGTCAGGTCGCGCCCAGGCGCGACTTCATCCGCTCGACGGCGCGGCGCATCGAGGCGAGCTGGAGCGCCCGCTTCACCGCCTGGGCGATGTGCTCGCGCTCCCACGGCTTCATGAGCACCGCCACGGCCAGGCCGGAGCTGCTGGCCGCCGCCACCTCCGGCAGGTCGGCGTGGCCGGTGAGCACGAAGCGGGCGACGCCCGGGTACTGCCCCTGCATCCGGTGCAGCAGCTCGAGCCCGCTCATGCCGTCCATCGAGTAGTCCACCAGCGCGAGGTCCCAGCTCGAGTCGCGCGCCAGCAGCTTGAGGGCCTCCTCTCCCGAGGAAGCGACCCCGATCTCGTACTCCTGCTGGAACGCGCGCTGGAACCCGCGCAGGCTCGCTTCGTCGTCGTCGACCAACAGCACCTTCGGCTTGGCTTCCATGGCCCCCCCGCCTGGACGCGCCACGATACACCAACGTTATGGTGCGCTTCAGCCGAATCGAGCGTCAACCTGTACGGAGAGTGCGCGGCTCGTCGAAGAGAGGTCGATCGACCTTGCGTCCGTGTGCGACGGCTCCGGAAGGTCCGGGTCCCACTCGCCCCAGCTCCGCTCCCTGGCTCCTTCCCCCAGCCGGCCGGAGCCTCTGCGACCGGCGGGAGGCGACGGTGGCAGCCGGCGGCTCTTCCGCGATAGGTTCGCGGCCTTGAACCGCGACCGCAAGCTGCTCGCCGCCGCCCTGCTCCTCCTCGCCGGGCTGGTGTTCTCGCTCCTGCTGGTCCACGTGGACGAGAACGACGGCGCGGTCTACGCGGTCATCGCGCGCCACCTCGCGCGGGACCGCACCCCCTTCCACCTGCGCTACCTCTCGGAGACGCTCCCGGTCTTCCACGAGCACCCCCCGCTCTGGATCTGGATCCAGGCGGCGGCGCTCGCGGCGTTCCCCGGCCTCCACCTCGGGCTGCTCGGCGCGCTCTGCGCGCTCGGGACCGCCGCCGCCACCTTCGCCATCGGGCGGGAGCTGCTGGGACCGCGCGCCGCCTTCCTGGGCACGCTCCTGCTCGCCACCAACGACTCCTTCTTCCGCTGGAGCCCGACGGCCAAGCTCGATCCGCCCCTCGTGCTCCTGTTCACGGCGTCGGTCGCGGTGCTCCTGCGGGCCGGGGACCGCGCCGGCTGGCTCGCGCTCGGGGGGCTGCTGGCGGGCGTGGGCGCGCTGGTGAAGGGGGCGCCGGCGTTCGGCGCGCCGGTCGCGGCGGCGCTGCTGCTCCTCTGCTCCGGCCGGCGGGCGGCGCTGCGCCGGCCGCGGGCCTGGCTCATCGTGTCCCTGGGCGCGCTGCTGCCGCTGGCCCTCTTCGCCGCCGGCGACCGGCTCGCCACCGGCGGCGCCTACCTGCACGGCTACCTGCACGACCAGCTGCTCCCGTCGCTCTCCGGACGGCGGAGCGACGGTCGCGGCCACCTCCAGCTCCTCTCCGATCTCCTCGGCCGCGGGCTCCCGGTGGTCGCCCTGGCGCCGCTCGCGCTCCTCCGGCCCCGTGAGCGGCGCGCGCGCCTCGGCCTGCTCCTCTGGGCCGCGCTGGTCCTCGGCGCCTTCAGCGCCGCCGCCCGCTCGTTCTGGTGGTACTTCCTGCCGGCCCTGCCGCCGCTGGCGCTGCTCGCCGGCGCGGCGGTGGACGACCTGCTGGTGCTCCTCGGCCGCGAGCGGCTGGCGGAGGGGACCCTCCCGCGGATCGCCGCCGGCCTCGGGCTCCTGCTCCTGCTCCTTTTGCCGCTCCGGCTCGCCCGCTTCACCGTGCGCCCCTGCCGGTTCGGCAGCCTGGCGGGCAGCCTGCGCGCGAGCGCGCCCGAGGGAGCGACCCTGGGGCTGGTCTCCGTCCCGGCCGACTACCCCAACCAGGCGCTGCTCGCGGAGCACACCGGGCGGGACGTGGTGGTGCGGGAGCGGCTCGACGAGCTGCCGCCCCGGGTGCAGGCGGCGCTGACGGTCGGCCTCCCCCGGCCCGGGCGCGGCTGGGCCGAGCGCGCGCGAGAGGGGCGCGTGGCCCTGGTGCAGCGAACGCCGGAGCCCTGATCGGCCGGCGGCTGGGGTCGCCGCGCCCACCGCGCACCCGTCAGGCGGCTTGCCAGCCCCGAGCCCCGCTCGCAGGCTCTTGGCCGGGAGGATCCCGACCATGGCAAGGACCGTGAGAGGCGCCGGGCTGGTCGCGGCCGCGGTGGCGCTGGGCGCGTACGCCTTCCCCGTCCGCCGGTGGATGCGGAGCTGGGGGGCGACACCCGAGGAGCAGGCCGCCCGGATGCCCGGCGACGAGTTGATGCAGGAGCCGGACGACGTCTCCACCCGGGCCATCACCATCCGCGCCGCGCCGGCGGAGGTCTGGCCGCTGGTCGCCGACGTCCGCGGCCTGCGCTCGTTCCGGCCGAGCGAGATCCTGGCCGCGCTCGGCTGGATGGTGGTGGGCGCGGCGCCGGGCGAGCCGGGCGGAGAGCACCGCGCGCTGCGACAGGGCGACACCATCCCGGCCGGCGCGAGCCAGCTGGTGGTGCTCGAGGCGCAGCCCGACCGGCTGCTGCTCGCCCGGCACGACGGGCTCGGCTACAGCTACACGTGGGCCACGCTCCTCGAGCCGGACGCCGGCGGCACGCGCCTGGTCACCCGGACCCGCTACCGCGGCAGCCGCGCGATGCGGATGGCGGCCGACCCCATCGTCTTCGGGATGGTCCGGCGCTGGCTGCTCGAGCTCAAGGCGCAGGCCGAGGCGCACCACCGCGGCGCCGCGGCCGCCGCCCCGCACCCCGCCTGAGCCGCGGACCCTCGCTCGCCGCGCCGGCCGCCTCCGCCGCGGGGGCGGCGGTGCGGGCGCGTGCGCAACTTCCTCGATGGCGGACTCCCTCATGCCCACTGAACGCACCCCGCGGCGCTGGCCGCGCGTCCTCGCCGCCGTCGCCGTCGCCGTGGCCCTGGTCGCCGCGGTCGCGGCGCTGCTCCTCGTCCTCGACGACGTGCTCACGCGCAAGGCGCGGGCCGCCGCGGCGGAGCTCTCCGGCAAGCTCGGCCGGCCGGTGGAGATCTCGAAGGTCTCCACCCGGATCCTCACCGGCCTGGGGGCGCGGGTGGAGGGGATCCGCGTCGGCCCCGCGCCGGGCGAGGAGCTGCCGCTGCTCGAGCTGCCGAGCGCCGAGGTGAAGGTGGCGGCGCTCCGGGCCATCTTCTCGCGCGGCAAGGACGTCGAAATCCGGTCGGCGGTGGTGAAGGGGCTGCGCGTCAACGTCGTGCGGCTGCCCGACGGCACCACCAACGTCGAGCGGCTGCGGGAGAAGCTCGCGCGGGCAGAGCCCCCGAAGAAGGAGGCCCCGGTCGCCGAGGAGAAGCCGGCCGACCGCTCCTGGCTGCGGGTCGGCCACGCCGCCGTCGAGGACGCGCGGATCGCGCTCGTGGACCGGGCGACCCCGGGGGCACGGGAGCTGGCGATCCAGCACCTCGATCTCACGGTGGACGACCTGCGCGCCGGCGAGCCGCTCCAGGTGCTCCTCAAGGCGGCGGTGCTGGCGGACCAGCAGAACCTGGAGCTGAGGCTCGAGGCGGCGCCGCTCCCGCCCTCGCTCGTCCCCGCGCCGGAGCGGGTCCGGCTCGCGGTCCAGCCCGTCGACCTCGCGCCGCTCGGGCCCTTCGTGCCGAAGAGCGTCGGGCTGCGCGGGGGGCGGCTGCAGGCCGACCTCGACGCGGCGCTGGGCGCCGCCGCGCCGGGCGGGAAGGGGCCGACCGCGGTGAAGGGGACGCTGCGCGCCAGCGGCCTGCGCTTCGCGGCCCAGGAGGGCGGCCGCGCGCTCGACGTGGCGCTCGACGTCGACCTCGACGGCGACGCCGACAAGGGCGACCTCCGCATCGGGACCCTCCGGCTCGACGCCGGCCCCGCCTCGCTGCGGGGGCAGGGGCGGGTGTCCGGGCTCGCCGGCGATTCGCCCAGGGTGGAGGGGCTGGAGATCACCGCGCACGACCTCGACCTGTCCAAGCTGGCGGCGCTCTACCCGCCCCTGCGGGCGCTCGGGGAGGAGCTGGCCGGGCCCATCGGGCTCTCCGTGCACGGCGCCGGGACGCAGTCCGACCAGGCGGTCGAGCTGGCCGTGGATCTCACGCCGGTGCGGATGCACCTCCCGGAGCAGCTCGACAAGGCGGCCGGGGCCCGGGCCACCTTCGACGCGAAGCTGCGCGGCGGAGGGAAGGGGCAGTCCGGGGCCTACCGCTTCGACTTCGGGGCCGACCTCGCCGGCATCGACCTGCGCCCGGGGCAGTCGCTCGACAAGAAGCCCGGCGACCCGCTCACGCTCTCCGCCTCGGGCGCGCTCCGGCGCGGCGGAGGCTCGACCACGGTCGAGCTCGCCCAGGTGGCCGTCGGGCTCATCGGCGACGCCGTCACCGGGAGCGGCACGGTGGCCATGAGCGGGAGCGGGGCCGCGGCCCGGACCCGCTTCGACCTCTCCGCCCGGAGCCAGCGGCTCGACCTCGACCGGATCCTCTGGTCGGGCCAGAAGCGGCCCTCCAAGCCGGCCGATCCGGCCAGCTTCGAGGGGCTCTCGGGCAAGGCGTCGGTCCAGGTGGCGGCGCTGCGGTACGAGAAGCTCGACTTCACCGACGCGGTGCTCGCGATCACGCTGCGGGGCGACCAGCTCACGCTCGACCAGGCGAAGGTGAACGGGCTCGGCGGCGCCATCTCGGCGGCCGGCACCCGCGTGGCGCTCGCCCACCCGAAGCAGCCCTTCCACCTCGCCGCCGACCTCTCGAACCTCGAGCTCGCCCAGGCCACCCGGCTCTTCACCGACCGCCGGGTGCTCTCGGGGAAGCTCCAGGGCAAGGTGGACCTCGACGGCGGCGGCGAGACGAGGAAACAGCTGGCGAAGAGCCTCGCCGGGGTCGTCGCCGGGGACGTGCGGGACGGCGCCTTCGAGGGCAAGGACCTCCTGGGCGGCGTCACCGCGCCGCTCGCGA
This sequence comes from Myxococcales bacterium, assembly GCA_021782135.1. Taxonomy (GTDB): domain Bacteria; phylum Myxococcota; class Myxococcia; order Myxococcales; family Anaeromyxobacteraceae; genus Anaeromyxobacter_B. Next base: position 6,745 of record JAJXVM010000038.1, read on the forward strand.
AGGCGCTGCCGGCCGGGCTCGCCGGCAAGGTGCCGCAGGCCGGGGCCACGCCGCTCGGCAAGGACCTGCCCTTCTCCATCCGCTTCGACCAGGGCGCGGCGCGGCTGGAGAAGCCGCTCTCGGTGAAGCTGCCGCAGGGCGATCTGCAGGTCTCGGGCGCCTTCGGGCTCGACGGCACGCTCGACATGCCGGCCACGGTGCAGCTCGCGCCGGCGACCGTCGCCGGGATCACCGGCGGCAAGGTGAAGCCCGCCGCGCCCGTCCCGGTCACCTTCCGGCTGGCCGGCCCGGCCTGGAGCCCGGCCCTCGCCGACCTGGCGCTCGGCCCCGCCGTCGAGGCCATCGTCCGGCAGGCCGGCGCCGCCCTGGTCGGCAAGGCCATCGGCAAGGCGGTCGGCGTGCCGGCCGGGAGCGTCGACGAGGCGAAGCAGAAGGCGGCCGCGGAGGCCCAGCAGCAGGCCGACCAGGCGCGCAAGAAGCTCGAGGATCAGGCGAAGAGCCGGCTGCAGGGGCTCTTCAAGTAGCCGCGCCGGGCGGCCGGCCGGGCGGCCCATCGGGATCTCGCCGCTCGGCGTCCGGGACGGCCAGCGTGCGCCAGCCGAGCGCGACCGAGAGCAGCCGGGTGGCGAAGGTCGCGGCGATCGACCAGAGCGCGGCCTGCGCCGGCTCGAGGCGCAGCGTGACGACGAGCGGCAGGTAGACCGCCTCGCCGACCACCGCCGCGAGGGCGTAGAAGGTGCCCGGCTGGAACATGAGCGGCTCCTCGCGCGAGAGCAGGTCGCGCAGGAGACCCCCGCCGACGGCGTTCACCACGCCGACGAAGCTGGCGCTCAGCGCCGGCAGGCCGGCGTCGAGCGCCTTCTGCGCGCCCACCACGGCGTAGATCCCGAGCGCCAGCGCGTCGAGCACCAGGATCGGCAGGCGCAGGCGCCGCAGGTGGCGGCCGAACCAGGTGGCGACGGCGCCGCCGGCGATCACCGCCACGAGGTAGCGGCCGTCCCCCAGCATGGCCGGCGGGCCCCCCTGCAGGAACAGGCCGTCGCGCAAGAGGCCGCCCCCGAGAGCCGAGACCAGCGCCAGCGAGAGGATCCCGACGAGGTCGTACCGCTTGCGCAGGCCGGCCAGGGCCCCGGTGGCGGCCATCAGCGTGACGGCCGCCAGGTCGTAGTGGATCGGCAGCTGGAACTCGCCCCGGAGCATGCGCGACCGCATCCTTTCATGGCAGTCGAACCGAGCAAAGGGGAGCGCGATGACGACGACGAGGATGCTGGGGGCGGCCGGGCTGGCGCTGGCGCTCCTGGCCGGTGGGCGTGCCCTGGCCACCGGCAGCGAAGGCATGACCGGGCAGATGGACAGCACCAGGCTGCGGGACTGGCTCGACAAGCTGCACGCGGCCAACCAGTTCGAGATCCAGGCCGCGCGCGTGGCGATGGAGAGGTCCACCGATCCGCAGGTGAAGCAGTTCGCGGAGCACATGCTGAACGAGCACCAGCGGATGGATCAGCAGGGCCAGGCGCTCGCCCAGCAGCGCGGCCTCCACCTGAAGAAGGCGTCGTCGGCCTGGGAGAACGCGAAGCAGAAGGTCGAGCTGGAGAAGCTCAAGGCCAGGTCCGGGGCCGACTTCGATCGGTCCTACGCCGCGCTGATGGTCCAGGATCACCAGAGCGACGTGAAGGACGTGACGAAGATGCGCGATCAGGCGCCGGACCGCGACCCGCAGGTCAAGAAGTGGCTGTCGGACACCAGGGACCGGATCCAGCACCACCTCGACATGGCCTTCAGCACGCGCCAGGCCGTGAACGAGCGCGAGTCGGGCACGAGGCAGGGGCGGCGTCCCTGAATGGCCGCGCGCGCGGCGCGCCCGCGGGGAGGGGCCCACCGGGAGGCGCCGGCGGACCTCCTCGCGGGAGGGCGCGCTTGGCGGCCGGCCGCGACCTCTCGCGGAGCGCCCGGCGCTCAGCCGCGGCGGAGGCTCAGGCGATGACCCACTGCCGGAGCACCTGGTCGATCTGCTCCTCGGAGAGCTCGCCCTTGTCGGCGAGCTCCTTGATGCGCCTAGTGATGGCCTTGAGCTCGCCCTCGCCGAAGGTCATCCCCATCTCTCGCGCGCGGTAGGCGATGGCGTGGCGACCGGTGAGCCGGCTGCCGATGATGAGCTTGCGGGACAGGCCGAAGGCCTCCGGGGGGATGATCTCGTAGGACCCGGGGTTCTCCATCATGGCCTTGAGGTGCATGCCGGCCTTGTGCGAGTAGGCCGTCTCCCCGGTGACCGGCGTGTTGAACGGGATCTCCACGCCGCAGACGCGCGCTACCAGCCGCTCCAGCTCGCGGAGCTGGCCGAGCCGGTACCGCTCGGCGACGACCTGCGGCTCCACGCTGTACATGCGGGCGATGAAGCTCCCGAGCGGCGTGATCCCCACCCGCTCGCCGATGCCGAGCACCGCGGTGTCCACGTGGGTGGCGCCGGCGGAGATGGCCTCGTAGGCGTTCGCCACCGCGCAGGCGGTGTCGTTGTGGCCGTGGAAGCCGATGTCGCAGGTGACCGTGCGCCGCACCTCGCGCACCAGGGCGTAGACCTGCCGGGGGGTGGCGATCCCGACCGTGTCGGCCAGCCCGACCCGGTGCACGCCGAGGGCCTGGGCGGCCCGGTACACCGCCACCAGGTCCCGCTCCTCGGTCCGGAAGGTGTCCTCCGCCGAGAAGCGCACCTCCAGCCCGGCGCGGAGCGCCAGCTCGATGGGCGGCCCCATGGCGTCGACGATCTGCTGGATGCTCTTGCCGTGCGACGACTCGCGCAGGATGCGGCTGGTGGCGAAGAGCAGGCCGATGCCGCGCACCCCGGAGTCGATGCCGGCCTGGACGTCGTCCACCACGCAGCGGGCGTGGGTGATGACCCGGGCGCCGAGCCCCAGCTTGGCGAGCTGCGCCGCGTCTCGCTGGGACTGGGGCGAGGCGGCCGGCGAGGTCACCTCGATGTAGTCGGCCCCGAAGGCGTCGAGGGCGCGGGCGATCTCCAGCTTGTCCTCGACGCGGAACGAGGCCTTGGCGAACTGCTCTCCCTCCCGGAGGGTGGTGTCGATGATGCGCCAGGTGGGCTTCATGAGGTCTCCGCGGGGGCTCACCATTGGAAGGTGGCCTCCGCGTCCAGATCGGCCACCAGGCCGCCCGATCCCGGATCGGTGCGGAAGCCGTAGCGGCGGAAGTACTTGGGCTGGAAGAAGCCGGTCTCGAGCGCGCGCGCGCCACGGCCGCGGAGGCGGCGCATCAGCTCGCGCATCAGGCCGTCGGACACGCCCTTGCCGCGCTGCTTGCGCGAGACCACCAGCTTCTCCATGAAGACGCGGTCCGCCCCGGCGGCCCGGTAGAACAGGCCGCCGATGACCGTCTCCTTGGAGTCGAGCGCCAGCAGGAACTCGTGCTCGGCGGAGAAGGTGACCGCCAGGTTGGCCTCCTCGAACAGGTGGATGAGCTTCGCCACCTCGCGCGGGGTGGCCGGCGCGCGCACCGAGAAGCGGCGGCCCTCGGCGTCGGTGAGCCCCACCACCACCTCGGTGACGTAGCCGCCGCCGGACGGGAGCAGCATCAGGGCCGCGTCGTCGGTCGGCTTGAGGTAGCGGTAGGTCATGCGCGCGAGGAAGTAGTCCTCCTCGGGGGTGGACTGCGCCGCGCCGCGGATGCTCGCCACCTGCTCCTCGAGGTCGAGGTCGCCGGGCGGCAGCTGCCGCGCGCGGGCCATGAGCCGCTCCAGCGCCTCGACCAGCTCGGGCCGGGCGTGCGCGAAGATGGTCTGCCGGAAGAAGCGCACCCGGGTGTCGGTCCAGGTCCCCTCCAGCTCGGCGAGCCGGTAGGTCTGCCAGAGCTCGCCCAGCATGGCGCTCTGCGCCTCGGGGGTGGCGGACGGGTTCACCGCGATCCAGCGCTCGTACCGCCGCGCCGCGAAGTGCACCCGCTTCGGCGTGTAGCCCCGCTCGTCCACCAGGGCCAGGAACCGCGTCGCCCCCTCGCCGCGGCGGCCGTCGCGGGCCTGCTCGAGCATGGGCCGCGCGCGCGCCAGGCCCAGCGCCTCGACGACGGCCGAGAAGAGCAGGTGGTCGTCCACCATCCCGCGCAGCGAGGCGTGCCCCGCCTCCAGCCACTCGACGAAGTGGCGCACGAACCGGTCGAGCACCTCGTCGAAGCTCTCGCAGCTGGAGCGGTCGGAGATCGAGACCAGCCGCGCGCCCATCTGGTAGTCGTGCGAGGGGATGATGAAGGCGGCGGGCGAGGGCACCCGCAGGGCCAGGCTGCGCCCGGTGCGGTCCCAGAAGTCCACGTGCGCCGAGAGCGCCGTCCAGGCCAGGAACGGCCAGAGCGACTCGAGGCGGCGGGACTCTCCCTGGCGCTCGAGCCGCGCGACCGCGCGCCCCACGTCCTCGCCGGGGATGAACTCCTCGGTGAAGATGCCGTACTCGGGGTAGTAGCCGCCGAACGCCTCCACGAGCGGGGGCGGCGCCCCGGCCGCCAGCAGCCAGGAGACCTCCTCGCGCAGCTCGGAGGCGGGCATGGCCTCGGCGACGTTGATGGCGATGTCGAAGGTCTCGCGGGCGCGGGTGGCGAGCGAGAGTCGGTAGACGCTCTTGCCGTGCTGCGCGCCGAGGAAGGTGATGATGGCGCCGCCCGGCGGCACGTCGGCGAGGCTGATGAGCGCGCCCTTCCCGAAGAGGAAGACCGAGGCGCGCATCAGGGTGGTGTCGGTGAGCGCTCGCAGGAGCAGGTCGCGGGCGGTGAAGCCGATGCCCGGGCCGAAGGTCACCACCTCCTTCCAGCCGTACTCCTCGCCCGAGTCGGGGTCGAGCGCGCGGCGGAGGTTCGGGCCCACCCAGTTCGAGAAGCCGCGGCGCAGGCGGTCGTGCTCCTCGCTGGCGCGGGCCGCGATCTCCTCCACCGGGTGGTAGGAGAGGCGGGCCAGCGGCACCCGCAGGCGCTGGTACCAGGCCGGGTGGGTGATGGTGCAGGCGGTGAGCAGTCGCATGGTGGCGACCAGCAGCCGCAGGTCCGAGGGGGACGGGTCGGGCTGCCGGGCCCGCTCCGAGGCCAGGAACTCGAGCAGCACCTCGACCTGGGGCTCGGAGAGCCCCTTCTCGCCCATGGAGACCAGGTCCTCGTCGCGCGCCGCCACCGGGGCCATGCGATCGAGGAACAGGCGCAGGGTGTCGATCGTCCGCTCCGGCTCCTCGTGGGGGGCGAGGACGCGGAAGGCGCGCCGCCGGACCGCCTCGTCGGGCGCGTCGGCGGCCCGCCGCAGCAGCGCCCGGCAGAGGGTGGCGTGGTCGCGGCTGCCGTCCTTCAAGCCCTCGTGCAGGTGGGCGATGGCGCGGCTCGCCTCGGGCCGCTCGGCGCGCAGGAGCTCTCCGGCGGCGTGGATGGTGTGGAAGCTCACCGGCTTCTCGACCAGCGCGAGCAGCTCCTGCTGGCGGCCGGAGGAGGGGGACACCCAGGCGCGCGGGTCGAGCCGGATCTCGGCGCCGGCCTTGCGGCGGCGCGCCACCAGCGACACGAAGGCCTCCTCGCCCAGGAACGCCCGCAGCCCCTCGTTGCCGAGCCAGAGCGCCGGGCGCGCCAGCAGGCTCCCGAGGTCCACCGGCCGGCCGCCCGCGTCGTAGGCGAGGTCGCCCACGCGCATCGAGCCGGGGGCTCCCTCGAAGCCGCCCACCGTGAGCGCGCGCCCCCCGGCGTGGACCACGCCCTCGCGCAGCACCACCTCCTGCTGCAGCACGCCCATCTCGCGCAGCAGCCAGTTGGGGATGCGCAGCTCCTTGCCGTCCACGCCGAGCGAGAGGTGCTTCTGCTCGTACATGGTCTCGACGAGGTCCTTCCAGTTGGCCTCGATCCGCTCGCGCCGGTAGCTGCCCTTCTTCGTGAGCTCGCCGTGCTCCTCGTCGAGCGCCCGCGGCAGCACCCGGAAGGCCACCACGCGCTCGAACGGCGCCAGGAACCGGTTGGCGCTGGCGACCAGCGAGCTGAGCAGCTCGCGCAGCTCGTCGGGGGCCTTCTCGCGCAGGTAGGGCAGCCCGTCGGTGTTGGGCCAGATGAGCAGGGTGTTGTACTCGCGGTGATCGCCGACCAGGAACGCCTGCGCGACCGCGTCGAAGTCGCGGAAGAGGTTCTCCACCCGCTGGGGCGCGATGGTCTGCCCGCTGCGGTTCTTGTAGATCTCCTTCTTGCGGCCGGTGATGCGGAAGTGGCCGTCCGGATCGACGGCGACGAGGTCGCCGGTCCCGAAGAAGCCCTCGGCGTTCCAGGCCTGCTCGTCCGAGTCCTCCGGCTGGAAGTAGCCGGGGCTCACGTAGGGCCCGCGGATGAGCAGCTCCCCGTCCGGCGCGCGCACCGCCTCGACCCCGGGCAGCGGCTTGCCGATGGAGCCGTCCACGTAGTGGCCGGGGGCGGTCATGGTGATGCCGCCGGTGGCCTCGGTCATCCCGTAGCCCGAGCAGAGCTCGATCCCGGCGCGCTGGAAGGCGCGGAACAGCGCCGGGTCGAGGTACCCGGCGGCGGAGAGCCCGTAGCGCAGCCGGCCGCCGGTGATGGCGCGCAGGTGCGGCGTCACCTCGTCGGGGTCGTCCGAGGCGGCGCCGCGCACCGCCGCCTCGTGCACCTCCATCCACTTCTTCGGGACGCTGATGAAGATCGAGGGGCGCTGGGAGCGGAAGTCCTCGAGCAGCGAGGCCTGCTGCGGCGACCGGGCGAAGACGTAGGTGGCGCCCCACCAGATCGAGCCCATGAGCTCGAGCCAGCGGCCGAACGTGTGGTACAGCGGCAGGTAGCAGAGGAGCACGTCCCCCTGGCCCACCGACGGCAGGGCGAAGCCGCGGCAGAGCCGCTTCGAGACCAGGTTGAGGTGGGTGAACTGGATGCCCTTGGGCCGGCCGGTGGTGCCGGAGGTGTACATCACCGTGGCGAGGTCGCGGCTGCGCACGCGCGCCGCGCGGGCGGCCCGCGCCGCGTCGTCGAAGGCGCCGCCCTGGCCGACCATCTGCTCCAGCGAGAGGAGCCCGTGGCGCTGCGCGCAGGACCGGGAGAAGACCACGATGTCGTGCAGGTCCGGGAGGCTCCCCAGGGCCGGCAGCACCTTCGAGACCTGCTCCTCGTCGGAGCAGAGCAGCACCTGCGCCCGCGAGTGGCGCAGCATGTAGACCACCTGCTCCGCCACCGCGTTGGCCGGGAGCGGGAAGTCGAGGATGCCGTTCGAGAGGCAGGCGAGGTCGCAGAGCGCGGACTCGAGCGAGTTCTCCGAGAGGATGGCGACCCGGGCGTTCGGGTCGTCGCGCACCATCGCCAGCAGGCCCCGGGCGATGGTGCGGGTGCGCCGGGCCAGCTCGGAGGCGGTGACGTCGCCGCCGTCGGGCCCGAGGACGCGCAGGGCCACGGCGCGCGGGTCGGTCTCGGCCCGCGAGCGCAGGAGCTCACCGACCGTGTAGTCGGCCCGGTCGAGGATGGGGAGCAGGAGCTCCAGCCACGGCTCGATCCGGTCGGGGGCGAGGGCCTCGGTGAAGAGGCGGCGGCGGACCGTGTCGAGCAGCCCGAAGAGCGCCTGCCTCGCCGGGCCGCGGGCCGCCGGCTCCGCCAACCGCCCGAGCAGCAGCTCGACCAGCGGGCGCACCTCCTCGAGCAGGTCGGGGCGGGCCCCGCCGAAGGCCTCGCGGGTGGCGTTCACCAGGTCGCGATCGGGGGCGCCCGGCTGGCGCCAGCGCCCTTCGAGGGCCGCGTGGACCGGGTCGTGCCGAGGTTGGAGCATCCGCCAAGGAAAGCACGAAGGGGCGTGGGTGTCGATGCATCGGCGCTCGCCTGTTCGACCCATGGTGGGAAGGGACGGCCGGGGGCGAGGATGGTATCGACGGAGCCACCTCGACGGAGCCCGCCATGACCTCGCGCCTCTCTCTCGCCGCCGCCCTCCTGATCACCGCGAGCGCCGCCCGCGCCGGCCTCGTCATCGGCACCCAGGAGACGCAGGGGGGCAAGCCTTCGCGGGAGGCGGTCATCTACGTCGAGGGGAACAAGATGGCCTCCGACGACGCCGGCGATTCGAAGCGCTCCTTCATCTGGGACGGGGACGCGCGGAAGATCACCCTGGTCGACCGGCAGCAGAAGACGTTCCAGGAGATGACCCCGGCCGACGTGAGCGGGATGAAGGCGCGGATGTCGAAGGCCATGGAGGAGGCGAAGGCCCGGATGACCCCCGAGCAGCGCAAGGCCTTCGAGCAGATGATGGCGGAGCAGAAGGACCAGGGCCCGAAGAAGCAGGAGCGGGAGGTCGAGTACGTCCCGGCCGCCGGCGGGGACCGGGTGATCGGCCACGCGTGCAAGAACTACCGCGAGGTGCGCGCGGGCAAGACCGTCGCCGAGACCTGCTTCATCCCCTGGAGCGAGGGGGTGGTGAGCCGGGCCGACTTCGCGCCCCTCGAGCGGCTGGAGGAGTTCTGGCGCCCGATGATCGAGCAGACGCCGGGGGCCCAGCAGGAGCGGAGCTTCGCCACGGAGCTGTCGCGGGCGCCGGGCGTGCCGGCCATCCGCAAGAGCCTCGGGCCGGACGGCAAGGTCGAGCGCGAGGAGCGGCTCACCAAGCTCGAGCGCACCCGGGTGCCCGGCTCGCGCTTCGCCGTGCCGGCGGGCTACACGCGGGCGGCGAAGCCGCCGAACGCGCCCTGATCGCGGGGCCGGCCGGGCCGCCAGGCCGGCCCGTTCCCGGGCTCGGAGGCGAGCCTTCCGCGCCGGCCGGGCATTCGGTACTCTCGCCGTCCCCTATGCCCCCGCGCCCGATCGCCGTGCTCTTCGATCTCGACGGCACCCTCGTCGACACCATCCAGTTCATCCTCGGCTCGGTCCGGCACACCTTCGAGGGTTACCGCGGCCGCTGTCCCACCGACGCCGAGTGGATCGCCGGCATCGGCACGCCGCTGCGCGCCCAGCTGGCGGAGTTCGCGCTCCGGCCGGAGGACGTCGAGCCGCTGCTGGAGCGCTACCGGGCCCACCAGCGGCTCCACTTCGACCGGCTGACCCGCCCCTACGACGGCGCGGTGGAGGTGGTGCGCGGCCTCAAGGACCGGGGGCACCCGGTCGGCGTCGTCACCGCCAAGCTGCAGGAGCCGGCGGAGCGGGCGGTACAGCTCATCGGGCTCGGCGGCTGCGTGGACGTGGTGGTGAGCGCCGACTCCTGCCCCCGCGCCAAGCCGCACCCGGACCCGGTGCTGCTGGCCCTGTCGCGGCTCGGCCGCGGGCCCGGGGAGGCGGTCTTCGTCGGCGACTCGCCGCACGACATCGCCGCCGGCAACGCCGCCGGCGCGGTGAGCGCGGCCGCCCTCTGGGGCGCCTGCTCGCGCGAGGTGCTCGTGGCCGCCCGGCCCGCGCACCTCCTCGAGCGCATCGGCGAGGTGCCGGGGCTGGTGGAGCGGCTCGGGTAGGGCCACGAGAAGACGAAGAGGCCGGCGCCGGTCTCCCGGCGCCGGCCTGGCGCTGCGCGGTCCGGCGGAAGGCTAGAAGCGGGCCTTCGCGAACAGCGTGCCGACCCGCTCGTCGACGGTGTTGTTGTCTCCGAGCAGGTTGTCGAACTCGAACTTCGCGCCCACGTCCACGCTGTGGCTCACCGCGTACTCGAAGCCGGCGCCGACGGGCACGATGACGTTGTCGGACAGGTGGTCGAACGTGCTCCAGAGCGCGGCGCGGACGAAGACGGCCAGCTGCGGCGTGAGGTTGTAGGTCGGCTCGGCGTCCACGAAGAAGCTGTCGGTGTTCACGTCCACGTTGCCGATCTGGCGGTTCGTCAGGCCGATGTGCACGCCGAGCTTGACCGGCAGGGCGAAGTCGCCGCGGGCCCACTTCTCGGACAGGCCGACCCGGGCGCGGAGCAGGGTGGGGTCGCCGATGGTGATGAACTCGAGGCCGCCGAAGGCGGCGAGCTGGTAGTCGTCCTTGCGGAGCAGGCTGACGACGCCCTCGCCGGCGATGGTGTTGAACACCGGGGCGAGGAAGCCGCCCTTGCCGAGGCCCTGGATCGGGTAGCAGCCGTTCGACTCCCCCGTGAGGCAGAGGCCGGCGAACATCGGGGTGAAGGGCTCGACCTCGCTGTAGAGGCCGACGGTCACGTCGTCGGTGATGCCGTAGTAGAGGGACGGGTTCACCCGGACCGGCTTGAGGGGACCGAACACGCCCTCGTCCGTCGACAGGTTCACGTTGAGCGGCACGTACAGCTCCGCCATGCCCGCGGGCAGGGTCACCGGCCGCTTGGCGAGCTCCTCGGGATAGTTGGCCTTGTTGTAGACGGTGCCCGGGCCCTCCTCCGCGCGCGCGCCGAGGGGCGCGAGCAGGCAGAGCGCGGCAAGGAGTCCGGAGAGACGCTTCGACATAGGATGCAACCCCCTTGGGGCGCGGAATTGCGCGGGCGGAGTCTGCCACATTCGCGGCATCGGGCAAGGAAATCCGGCCGCGCGCAGAGAGCACACAACTAGTTGAACTGCCGACGGAATCGTCGGATCTTGCGACCCAGTCATGCCCATCCGCCTGGTCCTGCTCCGGCCCCGAAACCCCGAGAACCTGGGCGCCGTCGCCCGGGCGATGAAGAACTTCGGCCTCTCCGACTGGGTCATCGTCGACCCGCGCACGCACGACTTCGCCGCCGCCCGCCGCGTGGCGGTTCACTCCGAGGAGCTGCTCGACCGCCCCCGGCTGGTGGCGACCCTGGACGAGGCGGTCGCCGATTGCGCCTGGGTGGTCGGGACCAGCTCCCGCAAGGTGCGCGGCAAGCGCCGGCTGCTGCCGGACGAGGTGGCGCGCGAGGCGGCGGAGCGCGCGCCGGCGGGACGGACCGCGGTGGTCTTCGGCGACGAGCGCAGCGGGCTCACCAACGAGGAGATCGACCGCTGCCACGACCTCTCGGTCATCCCCTCCCTCGGGGCCCAGCCCTCGCTCAACCTGGCGCAGGCGGCGCTGGTCTACTGTTACGAGGCGCGGGCCGCCGCCGCGCCGTCGCGCGGGCGGGACGCTCCGCTGCCCGTCGCGGCCACCGACGGCGAGCAGACGCTGCTCGCCGACGCGCTGCGGGAGCTCCTGCGCGCGGGCGGATTCCTCGCCGGTCCGGAGCGCCACGCCGTGAAGGACCTCGTCGCGCCGCTGCGGCGTGCCCGCCTCAGCGGCAAGGAGGCGCGGCTCTGGATCGCGGCGCTGAAGAGGGTCGCGCGCGGCCTCTGAGCGGGCGCCGCCGCGAGCCGGCTCGGATCCGCGGCACCGGCGACGGC
>JAJXVM010000039.1 GCA_021782135.1 Myxococcales bacterium
CGCGAGCGGCGGGCCGGTCCTCGACGCCGAAGGCGCCGTGGTGGGCATCGTCGATCTCGCGCTGCTGGCGCCGGGCGGCGTGGCCCTGGCCGTCCCCATCGCCGCCGCCGAGCGGCGGTTCGGCGGCGGCGCCGCGGCGCTGGCGGGCGCGCGCAAGTGAAGGCGGAGGGGCCCCGCGGCCCCTCCGCTCGCCTCACGCTACTTCTCCTGGTACGGGCTCGTCTCCGGCGCGGTCTCCGGGCCGGGCGGCATCGCGCCGCTCGGGGGCGCCGGGATTCCGCTCGGGGTGGAGTCCATGCCGGGCTCGGACCTGCCCTGCCCGCGCGAGGTGTCCTGCTCCTGCGGCGCGATCTCCTGGTCGGGGGCCATCATCTGCTCCCGCCCGCCCTGGCCGCGCACCGGCATCACCTGCTGCGGGTCGAGCCCGAGCGCCTCGGCGGTCTGGGCGTTGACGTGCCCGGTCGGCGCCAGGTTCACGGACCGCTGGAAGCTCATGAGCGAGCCCCGCGTCCGGTCGTCCCACATGCCGTTCAGCTCGGTCGAGAAGCCCTTGTCCGAGAGCGCCCGCTGGACGAGGCGCACCTGCTCGGCGCTCAGGTCGGACCCGCGGGCCACCTCGGCCCTGGGCACGGCGGAGCTGGCGCTCGGCATCGAGCTGTCCGAGTAGCTCCTCTCGCGGCTGCTGCACGCGACGAGCGGCGCGCAGAGCGCCAGGATCGTCAAAAGTCTCTTCATCTTTCCCTCCTTTGAGTTGATCACCGGTCCCCGCAACGTCAGCATCGCCGGGACTTCGGGCGAGCCCCCCCGCCGGCGTCCGGCACGTCGGAGGTTGACGCTGCCGCGCCGCCGCGCTTTGAATGCGGCCATGACCCAGCCCGGCCGAACCCTCGCCGCCCTGCTCGCCTTCCTGGCGCTCTCCGCATGCGCGGCCAAGCGCATCCCGGGCACCGACATCCAGGACAACGTCGACACGCGGGCGATCGTCGCCATCATCGACGACTACCGGAAGGCGGTGGAGGCGAGGGATCCGCGCGCGGTCATGGCGCTGGTCTCGCCCCTGTACTTCGACAACGCCGGCACCGCCGACCCCTCGGACGACCTCGACTACGCCCAGCTGGAGAAGGCGCTGCCGGCCGACTTCGAGAAGCTGGCCGGGGTTCGGCTCGAGATCGGGGTGAAGCAGATCTCGGTCGACGGGGACAAGGCGACGGCCGAGGTCTTCTACGACGGCCACTTCCGCGTGATCACGCCGCGCGGCGAGGTGGCGAAGACCGAGTCGGACGTGCAGCGGATGCACTTCCACCACGAGAAGAGCGGGTGGAAGTTCGTGAGCGGGCTGTAGGACACCACCGGGCCGGCCGCGCCCGAGGGCGGCCGCTCAGGCCCCGGTGAGCTGGCGGAACCCCGCCTCGCCCATGTCCCGGAGCGCGGCCAGCCGGTCGCGGTAGCGCCGCCAGTCCTTCCAGGCCAGCCGGTCCGAGCCGAGCTCGGCGCGGTGGAAGGCGTGGATGCGGGAGGCGGTGTAGCGCAGGGCCGTGTAGCGCGCGTAGGGGTAGAGCGCGGCCCGGGTGTCGTCGTCGAGCTTCCGCTTCGAGCGGTAGCCTTCGAGCAGCGCCCGGCAGAGCTCCGGCCGGAAGCGCTGGTCGTAGCACCAGGCGTTCACCGCGACCCCCAGGTCGTAGGCGAAGGCGTCCACGCAGCACATCTCCCAGTCGAGCACCGCCGAGACGCGGCCCGCGATCCAGTGCACGTTGTCGAGGAACAGGTCGCCGTGCACGAGGCCGCGCGGCGCGCCCGGCAGCCCGGCGGAGCGCTCCAGCTCGTCCCGGAGGACCGGCAGCACCGCCGCCACCTCCGGGTCGCCGTCGCCGTCCGGCTCCAGCTCGGCGACCCAGCCCGCCACCCGCTCGCGCGCGTAGGGGTTGCGCCGCTCGCCCTCGAAGCCGCTCGCGAGGTCGTGCAGCCGCCCGAACTGCTCGCCCATCCGGCGGCAGCTGGCCTCGTCCACCTGCTCGCGCCGCAGCTCCTCCCCGGGGGCGAAGGCGAAGAGCATCGCCTGCCGACCGGCCGCCTCGACCCAGGAGGCGCCGTCCTGGGAGACCACCAGCCGCACCGCCGGGAAGCGCGCCTCCTCGAGGTAGCGGAGCACCCGCGCCTCGAACGACACCTCGGCGTCGGTCTTCCCCTCGTTGAGCCGCAGGAAGAAGCGCTCTCCGTTCGCCCACAGGTGGTAGTTGGTGTTCACGCTCCCTTTGGGCTCGGCGACCGCCTTGTCCAAATGGGCGAGTCCGTAGCGACCCGCGACCTGGGAGAGCTGCTCGGGGCTGAGTGGGGTGTAGAGGGCCATGGCGCCTGAATGGCCGGTGAGAATGCACGGTTCCGCTCACCGGGGTCAACCGGTAAGCCGCCTGCCAGCCCCGGCCGGCCGTCCCGTGCGAGCGCCCGCTCCCCGCCCTCTCCCGATTTTTCTGGTAGAAGGGCGCCCCTCCCACACCAAGAACTGGAATCGGGGCGAACGCCGTGAGCAGCCGGGAAAAGGACCACATCGCGCTCTCCGACGAGCACAACTCGCGGGGGATCGAGCTCGCCGACCGCGGCTGGCTCGACGAGGCCATCCGCGAGTTCAAGAAGGCCATCGAGCTCGACCCCACCTCGGCCCACGCCCACGACAACCTCGCCACCGTCTACTCGGAGAAGAAGCTCTACCGCGAGGCCATGGGCGAGTACCTCACCGCCATCCAGCTCGAGCCGGACAGCGCCACCGCCCACTACAACCTGGCCTGCTTCCTCGCCACCCACGGTCCGGAGATGGCGATCGCCGAGTACCAGGAGGCGATCCAGCTCGAGCCCGACTACCCCGACGCCCACCTCAACCTGGGGCTCACCTACGCCGATCAGGGCAAGAACGAGGAGGCCGTGAAGGAGCTCGAGACCGCCATCGCGCTCGACCCCAAGGACCCCTTCCCGCGCCACGAGCTGGCCGCGCTGCTGATGGACGAGGGCGACTACCGGGCGGCCATCTCGCACCTCAAGGAGGTGGTGCGGCTCGAGCCGGAGAACTACGAGGCGCACCTCGACCTCGGCATCAGCTACGCGCAGAAGGGCTTCTACGCGGAGGCCGAGCGGGCCTACGGCCGGGCGCGCGAGCTGCAGCCGGACGACCTGCTGCTCAACTACAACCTGGGCGCCCTGTACGCGCTCTGGGGCAAGCCGGCCGAGTCGCTCGAGGCGCTGCGCCGCGCGATCGCCTCGGACGCCGCCAAGGTGAAGGGCTGGCTGGCGAGCGACCCGATGTTCGACGGGCTCAAGGGGAACCCGGAGTTCGAGGAGCTCGCGCACGGGTAAGCGTCGGGCGCACATCCCCCTTCACTCTGCGACACATTCCTGTAAGCTCCGCCCCCATGGCCGAGCTGGCGTTCTTTCGCCACGGGGAGGAGCTGCTCCGCGTGGCGCTGGGGGAGAAGGTCGCCATCGGGCGCGCGCCCGAGTGCGACGTGGCGCTGCCCGACCCCGCGCTCTCGCGGGTGCAGGCGGTCGTGGAGCGCCGCGGAGAGCGGTACCACGTGGTCGATCGCTCCGGGCGAGGCACCCGCCTGGGCGGCGCGGTCGTCGCCGACGCGCGGCTGGAGGACGGCGCCGAGCTGGCCCTGGGCGGCTGGCGCGTCCTCTTCCGGGCCAGCGACCCGGCGGGAGCGGATGAGACGCGGTTCGAGGGGCTCACCGCCATCCGCGGGGCGCCCGCGCCGGAGCGCCCACCCTCGGCCCGGCTCCAGGTGCGCGAGGGCGGCGAGGAGCGCGCGGTCTCCCTGCCCCCCGGCGGCGTCTCCGTGGGGAAGGACCCCTCGAACGACGTCGTGCTCTCCTGCCCCTTCGTCTCCGGCCGGCACCTGCGCGTCGAGGCGGAGGGCGGCCGCTGGTGGGTCCGGGACCTCGGGTCCACCAACGGCACCCGGCTCGACGGGCTGGCGGTGAGCCGGGCCGAGCTGACGGCGGGCGCGGTGGTGCGCGCCGGCGACGCCGAGCTCTGGCTCGAGGGGCCGGGACGCCCCGACCGCCCCGCGCCGGCGTTCGAGGGCATGAGCGCGCGCTCCCCGGCCATGGCGCAGGTGTTCGAGCTCGTCGCCCAGCTGGCGCCGAGCGAGGTGGCGGTCACCATCTTCGGCGAGACCGGCACCGGCAAGGAGCTGGTCGCGCGCGCCCTCCACGCCCGCTCCGGCCGGGCCGGCGCGCCCTTCGTGCCGGTCAACTGCTCCGCCATCGCCGAGAGCCTCATCGAGAGCGAGCTCTTCGGCCACGAGAAGGGGGCCTTCTCCGGCGCCGAGCGGCTGCACAAGGGGGCCTTCGAGGAGGCGGACGGCGGCACCCTGTTCCTCGACGAGATCGGCGAGCTGCCGCTCGACCTCCAGCCGAAGCTGCTGCGGGCGCTCGAGCTGGGCGAGGTGAAGCGCGTGGGCGCGGCGCGGCCGATCCAGGTGCACACCCGGATCGTGGCGGCGACGCACCGGGACCTGCGCGCCCAGGTCCGCTCCGGCAAGTTCCGGGAGGACCTCTACTACCGGCTCTGCGTGGTCCCGGTCCAGGTGCCCCCGCTGCGCGCCCGTCCGGGCGACGTGCGGCTCCTGGCCCACGACTTCCTGGAGCGCGCCGCGCCGCGCGGCGCCGCCCTCTCCTGGTCGGAGGAGGCGCTCGCGAAGCTCGAGGACTACGACTGGCCGGGGAACGTCCGCCAGCTCAAGAACACCGTGCAGCGGGCCCTGCTCTTCCGGGGCGAAGGGCGCGTCATCCCGGCGTCGGCGGTGAGCTTCGACGACACCCGCGGCGAGCGGAGCCTCGCCCGCGCGGGCCCGGACGACGTGCTGGTGGTGAAGGGGCTCACCATGGAGGAGATCGAGCGCGAGGCCATCCGGCTCGCGCTCCGGCGCAACGGGGGGCGGCGCCTCCAGGTGGCCCGCGAGCTCGGCATCGCCAAGAGCACGGTGATGAAGCGCATCGGCCAGTGGGGGATGCACACCGAGGGGCGCGCGGCGGCGGTGGTGGCCGAGGGGGAGGAGGACGACGAGGAGTGAGGGCTCGGCCCCTCCCGACTCGGGGTCTCTCCCCCGCTCCGCGGGAGAGGGGAAGAGGCGGAGCTACTGCTGCCGGCGCCGCTTCTTCGCCTTCCCGTTCTTCGACGGGGGGCCGAGCTCCGCCAGCTTCGCCTTGGCCTTCCGGGCGGCGGGGCTGCCGGGGTACTTCTGCACGAGGTCCAGCAGGGCCGCGCGGGCGTCGTCCTTGAGCTCCAGCTGCTGCAGGGTCTCCGCCATGCGGTACAGCGCGTCGGGCGCCCGCTCCGCCTTGGGGAACTCCTGAACCACCTTGCCGTACGACAGCACCGCCTCGCGGTAGCGCTTGTCGGCCGACTGGAGCTCGCCCACCTGGAAGCTGGCCTCGGCGGCGCGCGGATCCTTGGGCCACTTCTTCAGGAACTCGTCGTAGAGCTGCCGCGCCACGGCGCGGTCGCCGTTCGCCTGCTGCTGCTGGGCGAGCGCCAGGAACGCGCCCGGGTCGCTCGGGCGCGGCAGCTCCTCGATGCGCTTGCGGGTCTGGTACGCCTCGTAGGCGCCGCTGGTCTTGAGCGCCGCCATGGCGGTGTCGTTGTCGGCCTTGAGCTTCTGCAGGCTCGACTCGAGCTGCGAGACCCGCTGCTGCTCCTCCTCGAGCTGGCCCCGCAGCGAGGCCGAGCTCTCCTCGAGCCGGTCCTGCCGCACCGCCAGGTCGGCGCCGGTGCGGCGCGCGGTGGCGTTGAGCTCGCCGAGCTTCCGGTCGAGCCGCTCGACGCCGCTCTGGATGGCGGCGCGCTGCTCGTCGAGGGACTTCTTCTGGGCGTCGCTCTCGTCCTCGAGGACCTGGAGGCGGGCCTCGATGCGGTCGGCGCGGGAGGAGGTGGCGCACCCCGAGAGCGCGCCGAGCAGGGGCAGGGAGAGGAGCGCGAGCGCGCGGCGGAGGCTCACCGGACCACGATCTCCGCGCGGCGGTTCTTGGCCCAGGCCGCCTCGTCGTGGCCGGGGTCGATCGGCCGCTCCTTGCCGTAGCTGATGGTGCGGAGCGACTTCGGGTCGGCGCCGAGCTGGCTCAGGTAGCGGCGCACCGACTCGGCCCGCCGCTCGCCGAGGTGCAGGTTGTACTCCGTGGTGCCGCGCTCGTCGCAGTGGCCCTCGACGGTGACCTTGCGCCCCTTGAGCCCCTGCAGGCATTGCCAGTCCTTCTGCAGCGTGGCGGTGTCCTGGTTCGTGAGCGCGGCGCCGTTGAAGTCGAAGTGGACCGGCTGCAGCCGCTGCCCGCCGCCCTCCGCCTCCCCGGCGAAGCAGTCGGCGGCGACCTTGGGCGCGACGCACTTGCCCGCCTCGCAGCTCGCCCCGCCGGCGCAGGGGCGCTGATCGTCGCACTCCGGCTTGGCGGCCTCGGGCGCCGGGGCCGGCGCCGGCAGGGCGACGCAGCGGCCGTGCTGGCAGTCCTTGCCCCCGCCGCAGTCCGACGGCTGCTTGCACTGGACCGGGGCGCACTTGTTGGCCTCGCAGAGGAAGCCTTCCTTGCAGTCCGCGTCCTGCCCGCACTCCTGGCACATGCCGTCCACGCAGACGCGCCCGTAACCTTCCTGATCCTTGCAGTCGGCGCTGGACGTGCACCGGCCGGTGGGCTTGGCCCGGCACCCGGCGAGCAGCGCGAGCGAGAGCGTGAGGGCGAACGGCAGGACGCGACGCATGGGAACCTCCGGCGAGCGAAAGGCTGGCGCGAACGCCCGTTCTATCTCGCTCCGCCGCTTCGGAGAGTCAAAAGAAAATCCGTCCCGGAATAGGCCAGCCCTCGAGGGGGGTTCCGGGTGAGGCAGGGCGCCGGGTCGGCCGAGGCCCTCCCGGGGCATCGGCCCCTTGCCCAGCCTGCCGGATCGGCGTAGACCCGCGCCCTTGCGGGCCTCGCCGGCCCCCCGAGAGTCGCCCAACATGCCCAAGCGCCCCACCTCTCCAGGTTCCGCTCCGGCCCGGCGCCGCCCTCGCGCGGGCGGGGCCGGCCGCCTCCTCCTCGCCGCGCTCGCCGTCACCCTGCTCGGCGGCTTCGGCGGCGGCGCGCTCTTCCTCGGCTGGACCCGCGACCTCCCCGCCTTCGACACGCTCAAGGACTACCACCCGCTCGTCGCCACCCGGGTCTTCGGCAGCGACGGCAGCGAGGTGTTCGAGTTCGCCCGCGAGCGCCGGACCGTGATCCCCTTCGACCAGATCCCGGAGGTGATGAAGCGGGCGGTGCTGGCGAGCGAGGACGCCCACTTCTACGAGCACCAGGGCGTGAACTACTGGGCCATCGCCCGCTGCGCGCTCAAGGGCGCGCTCGGCGGCCGGGCCTGCGGCGGCTCCACCATCACCCAGCAGGTGGTGAAGACGTTCCTGCTCTCCTCGGAGCGGCGCATCTCCCGCAAGGTGAAGGAGATCGTGCTCGCGAAGCGGCTCGAGCAGAACCTGAACAAGGACGAGATCCTCTACCTGTACCTGAACCAGATCTACTTCGGCCACCGGCGCTACGGCGTGGAGGAGGCCTCGCGCTTCTACTTCGGCAAGGGCGTGAAGGACCTCACCGTGGGCGAGGCGGCGATGATCGCCGGGCTGGTGCAGTCCCCCGAGCGGCTCTCCCCGGTGAAGCACCCGGTCGCCGCCAAGGAGCGCCAGAAGTACGTGCTGCGCCGGATGGAGGAGGAGAAGTTCATCACTCCCCGGTTGGCGGCCGCCGAGGCGGCCAGGCCGATCAAGGTGGTGCCGCGCGGCGAGGATCCGCCGGGAGCCTGGTACGCCGACGCCGTCCGCAAGTACCTCGACCAGAAGTATGGCGCCGAGCGGGTCGAGACCGACGGGCTCGACGTCACCGTGGCCATGGATCCCAAGATGCAGAAGGCGGCGGAGGACGCGCTCGAGGCGCAGCTGCGCGCCGTGGACAAGCGCCAGGGCTGGCGGGGCGCCCCCATCCACCTCGACCCCCGGCAGCTCGGCGCCGCCGAGAAGAGCTGGCGCGAGCGGCTCAAGGCGGTGGAGCCGCGGCCGGGCGAGGTGCTGGTCTGGGATCTCGCCAAGGCCTCGGCCGACGAGCTCGAGCCGGGCGCCGAGGGGAAGAAGCTCGACCTGCGGCGGGCCGCCCGCGTGCGGCCGCTGGCCGCCGACGGGCTCTACACCGCCCTCGTCGCGCGCGTGAACGACAAGCAGGCGCTCATCGACCTCGGCAACGCCTCCGGGACCCTCTCCCTCTCCGACGTCTCCTGGGCCCGCAAGTACAACCCCACCTCCGGCACCGCGGCGCCGAGGAGGATGGGCGACGTGCTCAAGCCGGGCGACCTGGTGCTGGTGCGGGTGCTGGGAGGCAAGGGCGCCTCGCCGGTGGATCTCGCCCGCCAGGGCCGGCCGCTGCCGCTCGCGCTCGAGCAGACCCCGAGGGTGCAGGGCGCGCTGGTGGCCATCGACCCCGCCACCCGGGGCGTGCGGGCGCTGGTGGGCGGTTACGACTTCGCCCTCTCCCAGTTCAACCGGGCCATCCAGGCGCGGCGCCAGCCGGGCTCCGCGTTCAAGCCCTTCGTGTGGGGCGCGGCGGTGGAGAGCCGGAAGTACACCCCGGCGACCCTGGTGTACGACACCCCCGACGTCTACCGCGACCCGTGGACCGGCAAGGAGTGGAAGCCGCAGAACTTCGAGCGCGACGAGTACGACGGCCCGCTGCTCCTCAAGGCGGCCCTGGCCCACTCCAAGAACACCGTGGCGGCGAAGCTCGTGGACACGCTCGGCGTGGACGCGGTGACCGCCTTCGCCCGGCGCGCCGGCGTCACCTCCGACCTGCCGAAGAACCTCACGCTCGCGCTGGGCACCGGCGAGGTGCTCCCCATCGAGCTGGTGAACGCCTACGCCACCATCGCCAGCGGCGGGTACCGGGCCGAGCCGCTGCTCATCCTGCGGGTCCGCGATCGCAAGGGGCAGGTGCTGGAGGAGCACGCGCCGAACGCCCCGCCCGCGCGCGAGGCGGCCGCGCAGGTCGCGGTCGCCTCGCCCGAGGCGACCCCGGCGGCGGTCCCGGTGCCGAACACCCCCGCGCCGGCCCCGTCGCCCACGCCCGCGGCCGCCGCCCAGCCCGCCCCGGCGCAGGTCCCCGACTCGGGCATGGAGCCGGCGGTGGCCTACGTCCTCACCTCCATGATGCGCGACGTGGTCGAGTACGGCACCGGCGCCGCCGCGAAGGCGCTGGGCCGGCCGGCGGCGGCCAAGACCGGCACCGCCCAGGAGCACCGCGACGCCTGGTTCGTCGGGTTCACGAGCGACCTCGTGGCCGGCGTCTGGGTGGGCTTCGACTCGCACGATCCGCTCGGGCCCCGCGAGACCGGGGCCGGCGCGGCGCTCCCGGCCTGGGTCGCCTTCATGCGGCAGGCCGCCACCCGCGCCGGGGAGTTCCCGGTGCCTTCCGGCGTCACCTTCGCCCGCGTCGATCTGAAGAGCGGGCTCCTGGCGCGCGACGGCGCCGACCCGGCCACCACCGCGGTGGTGCCGTTCGTCGCCGGCACGGTCCCGGCGCAGGTCTCGGGCGATCTGCCGCCGGCGGGCTCGGCGCCGCAGAGCTTCTTCATGGAGTAGCCGCCCGCGGCCGGGGCGCCGCGGACGGCAGCCGGCTCAGCCCGCTCCCCCGGCCCGGCGCAGCACCGGCGCGTCGGCCAGCCAGCGCGAGAGCGCCGCCCGGCGCGCCGGCAGCTCCTCCGCGAGGTGGCGGCGGACGGCGGCGTCGAGCCGCGCGTCGAGGTAGAGGTGCGACGACCAGGTCTCCGCCGGCTCGAAGCCGCGCGAGAGCTTGTGCTCGCCGCCCGCCCCGCCCTCGAAGACGCGCGCCCCGCGCCGGATGCACTCGTCCACCGAGTGGTAGAGGCAGACGTTGAAGTGGAGGAAGGGGTGCTCCTCGCGGCAGCCCCAGTAGCGGCCGTAGAGGTGCGTCTCCGAGGCGAGGTTGAAGGCCGCGGCGATGCGCCGGCCCGCCCGCGTCGCCTGCACCACCTCCACCGCGTCGGGCATGGCGCGCAGCAGCCGCTCGAAGAAGGCCCGGTCCACCCAGCGCATCCCCCAGGCCATCCGGTCCACCGTGCCGCGGTGCAGGTCCTCGAAGTCCCGGGCCAGGGCGCGGGCCTCGCCCGCGAGCGGCGCGCCCCGCAGGGTGGCGATCTCGATCCCCTCCCTCGCCGGGGCGGCGCGCTCGCGCCGGAGCTGGTTGCGCCGCTTCGAGGAGAAGCGGCCGAGGAAGTCGTCGAAGGTCCGGTAGCCGACGTTCGCCCAGTGGTACTGGAAGTCGAGCCGTGGCGCGAGCCCGAGGCCCGCCAGCGCCTCCGCCTCCTCCGGCAGCGGGAAGAGCACCTGGATCCCGCCGAGCCGCTCCTCCTCGGCGAGGGCGCGGGCGCCGGCGACCAGCGCGGCCACCGCGGCCGGCCGGTCCTCCCCGGCGGCGACCAGCAGCCGGCGCCCGGTGCAGGGCGTGAACGGGACGGTGAGGCAGAGCTTCGGGTGGAAGCGGAGCCCGGCGCGCCGCGCCGCCTCCGCCCACTCCCAGTCCCGCGAGAAGTCGCCCTCCCAGCCGTCCTTCACGTAGGCCGGGGCCGCGGCGACCAGCCGCCCGTCGCGCCAGAGGGTGAGGTGGCGCGGCGAGAAGCCCGCCCGCTCCGCGCAGCCCGACTGCTCGCAGGCGTCGAGGAAGGCGTGGCGCACGAAGGGGCTCGCCCGCGCCGGCTCGTGCGCCCGAAGCGCGTCCCAGGCGGCGGCCGGCACGTCGGCGACGGCCTCGAGGATCCGCAGGTCGAAGGACACCGGCAGGAGATAACCAGGGGGGGCGGACGGCGCGAGGCGCCGCGGCGCGGTCAGCGGGGCGCGCCGGGACGGGCCTCGCGGCCGCCGCCGACCCTCCAGACCATCCCCGCCGCGGCGAGCCCGAGCGCGAGCAGCCAGTCGCTCCCCTTCAGCGGCACGATCTCGAACACCCGCGCGGCCGGGCGGAAGTACATGAACGCCGGCAGCGTCAGCGCCACCGGGCCCCAGACCCCCCAGAACCGCCAGGTGCGGGGGAACGGCGCGGCGCTCCACGAGCCGCCCGCTCCCCGCTCGGCCCACACCAGCAGCATCGCCCCGGCGATCACCACGGTGAGCCCCATGCTGCGGGCGTACGCCACCCCCTCCGCGAGGTGGGTCCAGTAGATCCAGACCGCGCCGACCGTGAGCACCACCCCGGAGATCGCCGACCGGATCGCCAGCCGTCCGGGCACCAGCGGCGCGCCCCGCCGCCGCGGCGGACGGCGCATCAGGTCCGCGGGGGGCGGCTCCGCCTCGAACACCAGCGCGGAGACCGGGTGGACGATGAGCTCCAGCCAGACGAGGTGCACCGGCTGGAAGAGCAGCGGCAGCCCGAGGAGCGGCGCGGCCAGCGCCACGCCCACGATCGGGATGTGGAAGGCCAGCAGGTAGAGGAAGGCCCGCTGGATGTTCTCGTAGATCGCCCGCCCCTCCCGGACGGTCGCCACGATCGCGGTGAAGTCGTCGTCGAGCAGGACCAGGTCGGCCGCCGCCCGGGCCACCTCGGTCCCGCGCCGCCCGAGCGAGATGCCGATGTCGGCGCGCCGGAGCGCCGGGGCGTCGTTGATGCCGTCCCCGGTCATCGCCACCACCTCGCCGTCCTTCGCGAGCGCCTCCACGATGGCGTGCTTCTGCTCGGGCCGCACCCGCGCCAGGATGGCGCAGGAGCGCAGCCGCCGGGCCAGCTCGCCGGGCGCGAGCCGGTCGAGGTCGGCGCCCGTGAGCACGCTCTCGTCCGCGTGCGGGATGCCGGCCGCCTCCGCCATGGCGTGGGCGGTGAGCGCGTGGTCCCCGGTGACCAGCTTCACCGCGATGCCGGCCGAGGTGCACTCGGCGATGGCGGACGGCACCTCGGGCCGGAGCGGATCGCGGAACCCCAGCAGCCCGAGCAGCCGCAGGTCCGACTCGTCCTCGGCGCGGCCGCCGCCGGCGGGGGGCCCGTCCCGCGCGGCCACCGCCAGCACCCGCATCCCCTCCCCCGCGAGCTCGGCGTTGCGCGCCTCGGCCCGCTCGCGCTCCCCCGGCTCGAGGCGGCAGTGCTCCAGGATCCCCTCCAGCGCGCCCTTGGCGGCGACGCGCTCGGTGGCGGCGCCCCTGGCCCGCCAGACGTGGCTCATGTGCTTCCCGACGGCGTCGAAGTCGTGGTCGCGCACCAGCCGCCAGCTCCCGAGGACCGCGGCCGGCGCGACGCCGTGGCCGGCGACGTGGGCCACCAGCGCCCGCTCCATGTGGTCGGCCGGCTCGGGCTCGCAGGCGAGCAGCGCCGCCTCCAGCAGCTCCTCCTCGGTCACGCCCACCCCGAGCGGGAGGTGCTTCTCGAGCACGAACTGCCCGGCGGTCACCGTGCCGGTCTTGTCGGTGCAGATCACGGTGGTCGAGCCGAGCGTCTCCACGCTGGCGAGCCGCCGGACCAGCACCCCGCGCCGGGAGAGGCGGAAGGCGCCCAGGGAGAGGAAGAGCGTGAAGACCAGCGGGAACTCCTCCGGCATGGCGGCGATGGCGAGGCTCACCGCGGCCAGGAGCGCCTGCCAGGTGGAGGCGCCGCGGCGCAGCGCGAGCGCGAAGACGGCCGCGGCGACCACCGCCGCCACCGCGCCGAGCTGCCGCACCATGCGGCTGGTGCGGCGCTGCAGCGGCGTCGGCTCCGGCGCCGACTCGGCCACCAGCCGGGCGATGGCGCCGAAGCGGGTCCGCGGCCCGGTCTCGGTCACCTCGCCCATGCCGGAGCCGGCGAGCACCAGCGAGCCGGCGTAGAACCGCTGCGGCTCGTCGCGCGGCGCTCCCCGCGCCGGCTCCTTGGCCTGCGGCTCCGACTCCCCGGTCAGCTGCGACTCGTCCACGGTGAGGTTGCGCGCCCGGCGGACCGCGCCGTCGGCGTGCAGCACGTCGCCCTCCTGGAACAGCAACAGGTCGCCCGGGACCAGCTCCTCGGTGGGCACCTCCCGCTCGACGCCGCCGCGCAGCACCCGCGCGCGCGGCCGCACCGCCCCGGCGAGCTTCTTCAGGGCCTGGCGGGAGCGCGCCTCGAGCACCACGTCGACCCCGAGCACCGGCACCAGCGCGCACGCGAGGATGATCGCGTTGCGGACGTCCCCGAGCAGCAGGTACACCACCGCGGCCAGCGCCAGCATCAGCGCCATGGGATCGGCGACGATGGAGAGCGCCTCGCGGAGCCACCCCCAGCGCTCGACGGCGACCAGCCGGTTCGGCCCGACCGCGGCCAGGCGCGCCCGCGCCTCCTCCGGGTCGAGCCCCCGCGGCCCATCCACCTCGTCCCGGGCGGTCTCCATCCTCGCTCCCCCCGCCCCGCATGCTACCGCGCCCCGGCGCGGCGGGCGGATATGGTTGGGGGTGGATGAAGCCCTACCTCTCCCTCTCGGGGCGCTGGCTCATCGCCCACCGCGGCGGCTCCGCGCTCGCGCCCGAGAACACCCTGCCCGCCTTCGACGCCGCCGCCCGGCTCGGCGCCGACGCCTTCGAGCTCGACGTGCGGCTCACCCGCGACGGGGCGCTGGTGGTCTTCCACGACGACGACACGCCGCGGATCACCGGCGCGGCGGGACGGGTGCGCGACCGCTCGCTCGCCGAGCTGCGGCGGCTCGACGCCGGGTGGTCCTTCACCCCGGACGGCGGCCGCTCCCATCCCTGGCGCGGGCGTGGGGTGGCCGTGCCCACGCTCGCGGAGCTCCTGGCGGCGCACCCGCGCGCCCGGCTCAACGTCGAGCTGAAGGACACCGCGCCGGAGGCGGCCGAGGCGCTCGCCCGGGAGGTGCGGGCCGCCGGCGCGCTCGACCGGGTGTGCCTGGGCTCGTTCGACGACGGCCAGTCGGCGCGGCTGCGCGGCCTCGTCCCGGAGGCCTGCCACTTCCTGCCCGAGCAGGCCGGCACCCTCCACGTGCTGGCCGCGCACTGCGGGGCCGACCCGGCGAGCTGCCCGCAGGGCTACGACGTTGCCGACGTCCCGCTGCGGACCGAGGCCGGGATCCTCGTCGCCGACGAGGCCAGCGTGCGGTGGTTCCACGCGCTCGGGATGAAGGTCTTCGTCTGGACGGTGGACGAGGAGGACGACATGCGCGCGGTGCTCGCCGCCGGCGCCGACGGGGTCATGACCGACCACCCCGAGCGGCTGGCGCGGGTGCTGGGGCGCTGACGCGCCGATCAGTCGAGCAGCCGCTCCTCGCGCAGCCAGTCCCGGCAGGCGGTGAACATCGCCCGCAGGGAGGCCGGCTCGTACCCGAGCTCGCGGATCGCCTTGCCGCTGTCGCACGTGGGCATGTCGACCATGAGCTGGACCGCGTCGGGGGTCAGGTCGGGCGCGCGCCCCGTCACGCGGGAGGCGGCCTCGCTCGCCGCCGCCACCGTGCGCAGGACCCAGGCCGGGAGGACCCGCGCCGGGGGGCGCCGCCCCACCAGCTCGCCGACCAGGGCGAGCACCTCGGCGTAGGAGGCGTCCGCGCCGCCGAGCAGGTAGCTCTCGCCGCGGCGGCCCCGCTCGAAGGCGGCGAGGTGCGCCCGGGCCACCGCCCGCGCGTCGCACCACGACGCCGTCCCCGGCATCGCGCCGGGGAGCGCACCCTCGCGCACCAGCCGGAAGAGCCGGGACCAGTTGCTCCGGTCGAAGGGCCCGACCACGTTGGCCGGGTTGAGGAGGACGGCGTCGAGCCCGCGCGCGATGCCGGCGCGCACCTCCAGCTCCGCCTCCCACTTGGTGCGGGCGTAGTTCACCCTCGACCGGGGCGCGGTGGAGGGGCGCCGCTCGTCGAGCGGCCCCGCCTGCGGCCCGAAGGCGGCGATGCTCGAGGTGTGCACCAGCCGCCGCGCGCCCCGCTCCCTCGCCACCCGCACCACCTGGCGCGTGCCCTCCACGTTGGTGCGCCGCTGCCGCTCGCGCTCGCGCGACCAGACGGAGGTGTCGCCGGCGACGTGGAAGACGGCGTCGGGCTGCTCCGGCATGGCGCGGCGGAGCGCCTCGAGGTCGGTGACGTCGGCCACCGCGCGCTCCACCGGGAACCGGGCGAGGTCGTCGAGGCGCGAGCCGGCCCGGTGCAGGGCCACGACGCGCCAGCCCCCGGCCACGAGCTCCGCCACCAGGTTCAGCCCGAGGAACCCGGTGGCCCCGGTGACGAAAGCGGTCCGGGCGGTCATGCGCCGGAGCCTGCCACGCTAGGCCCGCCGCCGCCAGGTGAAGCTGAAGACGGCGTGGTCGCCGGCGGGGGCGATCTCCACGTTGGAGGCGGCGACGGCGCCCGCCTCCTCGATCACCGCGTGGAGCGCCCCGCAGACGCTGATGAGGTAGGGCATGGAGCGCAGCGCCGGCGGGAGCGGCCGCAGGATCAGCCGCGCGCCCGAGGGCTCGAGGGTGGCGATCTCGAGCTCGCCCCCGTTGCGCACCAGCAGCGCCCAGCCGCGGGAGGCGAACTTGAGGAAGTTGCCGGGGGTCGCCCGGAACACGTCCACCGCCACGGCGCGCAGCGGCGCGAGGAGCGGGCTGGCGATGGTCTTGCGGAGCGCCGCCGTCGCCCAGCGCTTGCCCTCGGCGGTGCCGAGGCAGGTCTGCACGGCGCGCGCGATCTCGACGTCGAGCTCGATCGGCATCCAGTGGAGCGGCGCCGCCCGCTCGACGGCCTCGAGGGTGGAGGGGCGGATCAGGCCGCGGACGCCTCGGGCGAGCTCGGGGCCGAGCTCGTCGATGGTGGTGAGGTTGACCTTCAGCTGCAGCGCCCTGACCTGGACGTCGGCGTCGGACATGGACCCCATCCCGCCCCCAATCTCCTGCTACCACGCCGGCGCCGGGCCGTTACATCCCGTGAAGCGGGGTCGCGGCGGGGACCGACACGGACCCTGGGTTCGTCATAACCGAGAGTCCGTGTGCGCGGATCCACTCAGCCGTCCGACACCGGCGCGTAGAAGCTCACCCCGCGCACGTTCTCGTTCACGTCGAGCGGGTGCTGCAGCGGCGGGAAGGCCCGCTGCTCGCAGTCCATCCGCTCGCAGAGCCGGCAGGTGAGGCCGACCGGCACGAGCGCGGTGCGGCTCTCGAGGTCCACCCCCTCCGCGTAGACCAGCTCCCGCGCGTGCGAGACCTCGCAGCCGAGGGCCACGGCGAGCAGCGAGTGCGGGGCGTGGTACCCGCCGCCCTCCTTGCGCACCGTGCGCGCGACCCAGAACCAGGTCGTGCCGTCGGGCATCTGCGAGAGCTGGGTGCGGATCATCCCCGGGGTGGTGAAGGCGGAGAAGACGTTCCACCGCGGGCAGGCGCCGCTGAAGCGGGCGAAGCGCAGCCCGGAGGCGGAGAAGCGCTTGGAGATGTTCCCGGCGACGTCCACCCGGACCATGTGGAACGGCACCCCCTCGGCGCCGGCGCGGCGCAGGGTGGTGAGCCGGTGGCAGGTCTGCTCGAAGCCGGCGCGGAAGCGGTGCCCGAGCAGCTCGAGGTCGTAGCGCTCCGCGCGCGCCGCCTCCAGGAAGCGCTCGTAGGGCATGAGGACCGCGGCGGCGAAGTAGTTGGCGAGCGCCACCCGCGCCAGCGCGCGGGCCGGGTCCGAGGTGAGCATCGGGTCCTCGGCGAGCCGGCGCAGGGCGTCCTGCTGCTCCGCGAGCCCGACCTGGTGCGCCAGCTGGAAGTTCCGGCTCCCGCGCCGGAGCAGCTCGGAGAGGTGGAGGACGCGCCGCTCCGGGTCGTAGCGCCGCATGGCGCCGCGCATCGCCGCGGTGGTCTCGAGCTGCACGCGGATGCCGTGCGCGTCCCGCAGGTGGCGGCAGAGCCCGCCGTAGAGATCCTCGCCGTCGAGCCGCGCCCGCCGCCAGAGCTCCTCGGCGCCCTGCTCCAGCGCCGGGAAGTGGTTCATGTGGCGCTGGATGAGGTCGCTCACCTCCTCGGTCGGGAGCCGGGTCGAGTCCACGCCGGAGAGGTCGCCGTCGGTGAGCTTGGCGGTGAGCGTGTCCACCGCCTCGCGCGCGCCGCGGTAGCCCTGGTAGAGCGCGAGCACCGCCCGCGCCACCGGCGGATAGCTCGCGGCGAGCTCGCGCACCTCGGCGGCGGTGAGGTCGTGGGGGTCGAAGAGCGGGTCGCCGAAGGCCTCGAGGAGGTCGGCCTGGAGCCGCTGGTCGTGGTCGGCCGAGAGCTCGCGCAGGTCGAGCGCGAAGACGTCGGCGAGCTTGATGAGCAAGGGCGCCGGCAGCGCCCGCCGGTTGTGCTCGATGAGGTTGAGGTAGCTCGCCGAGATCCCGAGCCGGGTCGCGAGCCGCGCCTGGGACATGCCCTCCCGCCGCCTCAGCGAGCGGACCTTGGCACCAAGGGGGGACGGGTCTGCCATGGCCGAGCCTCCGAAACGGCTTTCATGGCGACGCGACGGGTCATTTTCAAGGTTGACTGATTTACGTCAAGGACTTGTCGAGTCGACGACAGCTTAACCGGCTGTAATCGTTCGAACTATTGCGGTGCCCGCCAATCGTCCAAAGGATGAACGTGAAAGGAGCAGCATGTCCGGTCCGGTCAGGACTCCCCTCGCGGGAGTCGAGCTCACCGCCCCCACCCCGCTCGCCGCGGAGGGCGTCCTCACCGCGGGGGCGCTGGAGCTGGTGGCCGACCTGGTGCGGCGCTACGGCGACCGCGTGGAGGCGCTGCTCATCCGGCGCCGCGACCTGCAGGCCCGCCTCGACCGGGGGGAGCGGCCGGGGTTCGCGCCGGCGACCCGGAGCGTGCGCGAGGGTCGCTGGGCCG
>JAJXVM010000319.1 GCA_021782135.1 Myxococcales bacterium
CGCGCGCGAGCTCCCGCGCCAGCTCCTGCTGGCGGCGCTCGAGGGAGGCGCGCAGCGCGGCGCGCGCGGAGGCGGACCGGTACTCGCGCCCGGCGAGGAAGCGGACGGAGTGGCGCGACAGCACCGCCCCCACCACGGCCGCGCCGCCGACCACGCCGGCCGCGACCACCGCGAGGAGCGCGGAGCGCTGGCTGACGAGGATCCCCGGCACCCCTCTCCCTTACCCGCCCGCGCGGGCGCCGTCACGCCCGCCCCCGTCCCGGGGCGCGCCCCCGCGTTGCCTGGCCGTGAACCCCGCCCCCCATCTCGGCCGCTCGCCCGCGCCGCGCCGGCTTAAGAAGAGGACGACGCCGCGCCGGGGTCGCGGCGGGGAGCAGCCGGCGGATGCGCATCGGGGTCTTGCGGGAGACGGCACCGGGCGAGCGGCGGGTGGCGCTCGTCCCGGACGTGGTGTCGCGGCTGAGGAAGCTCGGCCTGGAGGTGGCCGTCGAGCGCGGCGCCGGCCTGGCGGCCGGGTTCCCGGACGAGGCCTACGAGGCGGCCGGAGCGGTGCTCGCCGCCACTCCGGACGAGGTGCTCGCGGGGGCGGGGCTCTGGCTGCAGGTGCAAGCTCCCGGCCCGGAGCCGGTCGAGCGGCTCGGCGAGGGGGCGGCGCTGGTCTGCTTCCTCCCGTCGGCGGCGCGGGCGGCGCTGCTGCCGGCCCTGCGGCGGCGCCGGGCGAGCGCGCTCGCCATGGAGCTCGTCCCCCGGATCACCCGCGCGCAGTCGATGGACGCGCTCTCCTCCCAGGCCACCCTGGCCGGCTACAAGGCGGTGCTCCTCGGCGCCTCCGCCATGGGGAAGATCCTCCCCATGCTCACCACCGCCGCCGGGACCCTCGCGCCCGCCCGGGCGTTCGTGCTCGGGGCCGGGGTGGCGGGCCTGCAGGCCATCGCCACCGCGCGCCGGCTGGGGGCGGTGGTCTCGGCGTTCGACGTCCGCCCGGCGGTGAAGGAGCAGGTGCAGTCGCTCGGGGCGGCCTTCGTGGCCGCGGCGCAGGTGGAGGCGGAGGGGCGGGGCGGCTACGCGAAGGAGCTCGCGGAGGAGCAGCAGCGCCGGGTGCTCGAGGCGGTGGGCCGGCACGTGGTGGAGCAGGACCTGGTGATCACCACCGCCCAGGTGCCGGGGCGTCCCGCGCCGCGCCTCCTCACCGGCGAGATGGTCCGCTCGATGAGGCCGGGCGCGGTGATCGTGGACCTCGCGGCCGAGAGCGGCGGGAACTGCGAGCTCACGCGCGCCGGGCGGACGGTGGAGGAGGCCGGGGTGACGGTGCTCGGGCCGGTGAACCTCCCGGCCACGGTCCCGCTCCACGCCAGCCAGATGTACGCGCGCAACCTGCTCGCGCTGGTGCAGCACCTGGTGCGCGACGGGGCGCTGGTGATCGATCCCGCCGACGAGATCACCGGGGCCATGGCGGTGGTCCATGGCGGGGAGGCGCGCGGGCCATGACCTTCGTCACGCTCTACGTGTTCGTGCTGGCGGGGTTCGTCGGCTACCAGGTGATCACCCGGGTGCCGAGCCTGCTCCACACCCCGCTCATGAGCGCCACCAACGCCATCAGCGGCATCTCCCTGGTGGGGTCGCTGGTGGCGGCCGGCGCGCGCGAGAGCGACGTGGCGACCGTGCTCGGCACCGTCGCGGTCACCTGCGCCACCATCAACGTGGTGGGCGGGTTCCTCATCACCGACCGCATGCTGAAGATGTTCCACACCCACGAGAGGCCCCCGCGCGAGGAGGAGAAGTGAGCACGCGGGAGCTGCTCATCCAGGCGACCTACCTCGTCGCCTCGGTGCTCTTCATCCTCGGCCTGCGGTCCCTCACCTCCCCGCCGACCGCGCGGCGCGGCATGCAGCAGGCGGCGCTCGGGATGCTGCTCGCGATCGTGGGCACGCTCCTGCACCAGCAGATCGTGGACTTCCGCTTCATCCTGCTCGGGCTCGTGCTCGGGTCGCTCATCGGCTACCCGCTCGGCGTCTTCGTGCCCATGACCGCCATGCCGCAGCGGATCGCCATCAGCCACATGTTCGGCGCGCTGGCGGCCACGCTGGTGGGCATCACCGAGTTCTACGACGCCGCCAACGGGCTGCGGGTGGCGCACGCGCGCATGGCGGCGCTCGGGTTCGAGGTGCTCTTCGGCGCGCTCACCGTCACCGGCAGCTTCATCGCCTTCGGCAAGCTGCAGGAGCTGCTCCCCGGCCGGCCGGTCACCTTCCGGGGCCAGAACGCGGTGAACGGGCTGCTCTTCGCCGTCACCGTGGCGCTCTTCGCCTGGCTGGTGGTCCACCCGGCCACCCCGGGCGCCTTCTACCTCATGGCGGGGCTCTCGCTGGTGGTGGGGGTCTCGCTGGTGCTCCCCATCGGCGGCGCCGACATGCCGGTGGTGCTGTCGCTGCTCAACAGCTACGCCGGCCTCGCCTCGAGCGCCACCGGCTTCGCCATCGGCAACAACGTGCTCGTCATCGCCGGCGCGCTCGACGGCGCCTCCGGCTTCATCCTCTCCGTCGTCATGTCGAAGGCGATGAACCGCTCCTTCGCGAACGTGCTGTTCGGGGCGTTCGGGGCGCCGGCCGAGGGCGCGAAGAAGCTGGCCGAGGGGCAGACGGTGCGGTCGGTGACCGCCGAGGACGCCGCCATCCAGCTCGCCTGGGCCCGCAAGGTGATCGTGGTCCCCGGCTACGGCATGGCGGTGGCGCAGGCGCAGCACCAGGTCCGCGAGCTGGCCGACCTCGTCGAGAAGAACGGCGGCGAGGTGCTCTACGCCATCCACCCGGTGGCGGGGCGCATGCCCGGCCACATGAACGTGCTCCTGGCCGAGGCCAACGTGCCCTACGACCGGCTCAAGGACATGGACGAGATCAACGATCAGTTCAGGGAGGCCGACGTGGCCCTGGTGATCGGCGCCAACGACGTGGTGAACCCGGCGGCGAGGAACGACCGGGGCAGCCCGATCTACGGCATGCCCATCCTGAACGTCGAGGACGCGAAGAGCGTCATCGTGCTCAAGCGATCCATGAACCCGGGGTTCGCGGGCATCGAGAACGAGCTCTTCTTTTCGCCCCGGACCTCGATGCTCTTCGGCGACGCCAAGGCCTCGCTGACGAAGCTCATCGCCGAGATCAAGCAGCAGGCTTG
Source organism: Myxococcales bacterium (assembly GCA_021782135.1). GTDB lineage: Bacteria > Myxococcota > Myxococcia > Myxococcales > Anaeromyxobacteraceae > Anaeromyxobacter_B. Next base: position 3,172 of record JAJXVM010000319.1, read on the forward strand.
ACTGTCCGTGCTGGTCCCGAAGGGCCGCTTTCTTGCTCCTGTAGGGAGATTCCCTATACTCGCACACTCCCGCCCCGGAGGTGCGCCGGATGGAGCATGGCCACATCGCTGCCCTGGTCGAGCGCTTCGGAGTGGGCGATCCCCGCTCGCGCGGCGTGCTGCTCGTGGACGACGAGCCGTTCAACCTCCAGGTGCTCCGGGTGTTGCTCGAGGATCGCTGGACGGTGCACGAGGCGGCCTCGGGCGAGGAGGCGCTGGCGGTGGCCGCCCGCGAGCCGCTCGACGTGGTCATCGCCGACCAGCGCATGCCGGGGATCACCGGCGTCGAGCTGCTGGAGGAGCTCCGGCGGCGCGGCAACGACGCGGCCGGGGTGGTGCTCACCGGCTACGCCGACATGCAGGCGCTGGAGCGCGCCATCAACCGCGCCCAGGCCTTCCGGTTCCTGCGCAAGCCCTGGGAGGCGGCCGACGTGCTCCAGACGGTGGAGCAGGCCAGCGATCTCGTCGCCCAGCGGCGCACCGTCGCGCGGCTGCTCGAGCTGCTCGCGCGGCGCACCGACGAGCTGCAGCGGTCCCTCGATCGGCTGGGCGAGCAGCAGCGGATGCTG
>JAJXVM010000320.1 GCA_021782135.1 Myxococcales bacterium
TCGCCCACCGACGAGAACGGACCGGCCCGCCGCGCCTCCAGCACCGCGTCGGCCACCGCTCGCGGCAGCCCGCGCACGCGCGAAAGCCCGAGCCGGAGCGCCGGCGCCTCCCCCTCCGCGGCGGGGGCGCCCTCCCGCGGCCCCTCCAGGCTGCACTCCCACCCGCTGTGGCCCACGTCCACCCCGCGGACCTCGACGCCGTGCCGCCGCGCGTCCTCGACCAGCGTGTGGGGTGCGTAGAACCCCATGGGCTGGCTGTCGAGGAGGGCGCAGGTGAAGGCCGCCGGGTGGTGGCACTTGAGCCAGGCGGAGGCGTAGACCAGCAGCGCGAAGGAGGCGGCGTGGGACTCCGGAAAACCGTAGCCCGCGAACCCGAGCAGCTGCCGGTAGATCTCCTCGCCGTCGGCGGGGGAGATGCCGCGGGCGGCCATCCCGGCGAGCAGCCGCGCCTTGATCTGCTCCATCCGCTCGTGGGAGCGCTTGTGGGTCATGGTGCGGCGCAGCTCGTCCGCCTCGCCGGGCGTGAAGCCCGCCGCCACCACCGCGAGGCGCATCGCCTGCTCCTGGAAGAGCGGCACGCCCATGGTCTTCTCCAGCACCGCCCGGAGCGGCGCGTAGGGGTAGCGCACCTCCTCCAGCCCGGCGCGGCGGCGCAGGAAGGGGTGGATCATGCCGCCCTGGATCGGGCCGGGGCGGACGATGGCCACCGAGACGACGAGGTCGTAGAAGCGGGCCGGCTTGAGCCGGGGCAGCATGGACATCTGGGCGCGCGACTCGATCTGGAAGACGCCGATGGTGTCGGCGCGCTGGATCATCTCGTACACCGCCGGGACCTCGGCCGGGATGCGGGCCAGACCCTCGGGGTGCGGCACCGGCGTGTCCCGGGCCGGGCGCGGCCGGTGGTGGGCCAGGAGCGCGAGGCAGCGCGAGAGCGCGGTGAGCATGCCGAGCCCGAGCAGATCCACCTTGAGGAGCCCCAGCTCGGCGACGTCGTCCTTGTCCCACTGCACCACGGTGCGGCCGGGCATGGCGGCGGGCTCGATGGGCACGGTCTCGCGGAGCGGGCGCCGGGTGACGAGGAAGCCGCCCACGTGGATGGAGAGGTGGCGCGGGAAGCGATCCAGCTCGCTCGCGAGGGCGAGCGCCTGGCGGACCGCCGGCGCGCCCGCGGGGTCGAGGCCGGCGCCGGCCAGGACGTCCGGGGTCACCGCCTCGAGCCCCTCGAAGCTCCCCACCAGCTTCGCCAGCCGGTCCACCTGCCCGAGCGAGAGCCCGAGCGCCTTGCCGACGTCCCGCAGCGCGGAGCGGGCGCGGTAGCTGATGACCTCGCAGACCATCCCGGCGCGGTCGCGGCCGTAGCGCTGGTAGACGTACTGGAGCACCTCCTCGCGCCGCTCGTGCTCGAAGTCCACGTCGATGTCGGGCGGCTCGCCGCGCTCGGCCGAGAGGAAGCGCTCGAACAGCAGCCCCATCCGCACCGGATCGATGGCGGTGATGCCGAGCACGAAGCAGATGGCGGAGTTGGCCGCGCTGCCGCGTCCCTGGCAGAGGATGCCCCGCGAACGGGCGAAGCGGACGATGTCCCAGACGGTGAGGAAGTAGCTCGCGTACCCGAGCTCCCCCACGAACTCGAGCTCGCGCGCGAGCTGGCGCTGGACGTCGGCGGGGACACCCTCCGGATAGCGCCAGCGCGCGCCGTCCTCGACGAGCCGCGCGAGCAAGGCCAGGGCGCGGTCGGCCTCGGAGGCCCGGGCGGAGGGGGCAGCCCCCTCCCCAACCCTCCCCCGCCGCGCGGGCGAGGGAGAGAAGGCTGGCTCCCTCCCCACCGCGTGGGGAGGGCTGGGGATGGGGGGCCACGCGACGTCGGGCCCGAGCGCCGCTGCGTCGAGATCGAGCGGCGGCAACGGGTGTTCCCCCTTCACCTCGTCGAGGCGGAAACGGCACCGCTCGGCCACGGCGTCGGCCACCTCCAGCCCTTCCGGGAAGTCCGCCCAGAGCCGCGCCATCTCCTCCGGTCCCTTCAGCGTCCGCTCCGCGTTCGGGAAGAGCCGGCGCCCCGCGCTGGCCACCGGGACGCCGAGCCGGATGCAGGTGAGGACGTCCTGCAGCGGCTGCCGCCGCCGCTCGTGCGTGTGGACGTCGTTCACCACCGCCACCGGCACCGCCAGCCGCCGGCCGATGGCCCGGATTGCGGCCACCCGGCCCTCCTCTCCGGCCACGCGGTGTCGGGACACCGCCAGCGCGAGCCGCCGGCCGAAGGCGTCGCGGAGCCGCTCCGCGCCGGCCGCCTCGGCGGAGGGGAACAGGGCGAAGAGCCCGCGCGCCGCCTCGGCCACGTCGCGGAAGGACAGGGCGGGCTCGTCCCGCCGCCGGGGCGCCTCGCCCGGCGCGAGCGCGCCACAGTGGGCCCGGGTGAGCAGCCGGCACAGGTTCGCATGGCCCTCGCGGTCCAGGGCCAGGAGCACCAGCGGCGCCGGCCCGGTGCCTCCCGGGAGGCCACCGAACTCCACCTCGGCGCCGACCAGAAGCGGCAACCCGCAGGCCTTCGCCGCCGCGTGCGCCCGGACCACGCCGTACAGGCCGTACCGGTCGGTGAGCGCCAGGGCCGAGAGGCCGAGCGCATGGGCTCGCTGCACCAGTTCCTCCGGCTGGCTGGCGCCGCGCAGGAAGGAGAAGCTCGAGCGGCAGCGCAGCTCGGCGTAGCGGAGGGCGGGCATCAGTCGAAGAACCCGTGGAGGTAGAGGACGCCCTCGCCGTCCTCGAAGAGCCAGCAGGCCCCGAGCCCCTCGAGCCGGGCCCGGTAGTAGTCGCGCCGGAACGGCCGCGTCCACCACTCGCCGGCGAGCCGCTCCGGCCCCTCCAGCGCCCGGACGGCGTGGACGCGCCCGTCGAGGCGGACCGCGGTGAGCCGGCCGCCCTCCCCCTCCGCCACCAGCCGCCGCGGCACCGAGAGCAGCCGGGTGGGCCGCGGGCCGTCCCCCACTTCCGCCGGAGCCTCACCCGTCCCCGCCGCGCTTCGGCCCGTCGCGCCGGCCGCTCCCGCCGGGTATCGACAGGCCCGCCAGCTCCCCTCCGGCAGCCAGCGCTCCACCGGCTCGGCCGCGAAGAGCGCCCCCTCGCCGAAGCGGGAGGCGAGCCGCGCCAGCACCGTCTCGAGCGCCGTCTGCACCTCGGGGCGATCGTCGAGGGCGAGCTGCTCGGCGCCCATCGCCGCCACCTCGACCGCGGCGAGCCGCACGCCGGTGACGGCAGCCGGCAGCGCGAGCGCGCCGAGCCGCTCGCGCAGCACCAGCAGCCAGCGGGCGGCCGAGGCGCCGGGGCGCGCCAGCGGGACCGGGATGCGCTCCTCCCCTCGCGGATCCAGCGCGAGGACGAGCTCGAGCCGGCTCGCCCCCAGCCCCTGCCCGGCGAGCCGCGCGGCCACCCGCTCGGCCATGGGGCGGAGCACGAAGAGGAGCGGCTCGGCCCGGTCCACCGGCCCGTCGAGCTCGGCCCGCTCTTCCGGCAGGGCCCGGGGGACGTACGGGGTGAGCGGGGAGGGATCCTCTCCGCGCGCCAGCCGGGCCGCCGCCGGGCCGCAGGCGCCGAAGCGGTGCGCCAGGGATCCCTCCGGCAGCCGCGCCAGCCCCCCCAGATCGCGGATCCCGAGCGAGCGGAGGCGCGAGTCCACCTCCGCCGGCAGCTCCAGCACGGCGAGCGGCAGCGGGTCGAGCGCCGGCGCCTCGGCGCCCCGCGGCACCACCGTGAGCTCCTCCCGGCCCGCG
>JAJXVM010000321.1 GCA_021782135.1 Myxococcales bacterium
CCTCCTCCCCCTGCCCACCCCCGCCGCCCCGCCCCACCTCGACGAGCTGCAGCACGCCGTCTCCCTGCTCGAGGACGAGGACGTGGACGCCGCCCGCGCGGTGGTCGAGCCGCTCCTCCCCTCCGCCTCGACCGACCCCAACGTCGCCTTCGTGGGCGGCATCCTCCGCTTCCACCAGCAGCGCTACGCCGACGCCGTCGCCCTCTTCGACGCCGCCGGCCTGAACACCCCCGGCGACCCCGACTACCGGACCCTCGCCCGCCTCGCCCTCGAGATCACCAGGAACCACGCCCGCGCCGAGAGCGCCCACTTCGTGGTGAGCTACCCGCGCGGCAAGGACGAGGTGCTCGTCCCCTACGTCCTCGACGCCCTGGAGGCCCAGCGCGCCGCGCTCCAGCAGGACCTCGGCTACGCCCCGCCCGGCAAGGTGACCATCGAGTTCCTCAACGACACCCGCGAGCTGGCGAAGCTCTCCACCCTCACCGAGCAGGAGATCAAGACCAGCGGCACCATCGCCATCTGCAAGTTCGACAAGCTGATGGTGGTCTCGCCCAAGGCGCTCCTGCAGGGCTACGACTGGCTCGACACCGCCGCCCACGAGTACGTCCACTACGTGGTCACCCGCCGCACCCGCAACAACACGCCCATCTGGCTGCAGGAGGGGCTCGCCAAGTACGAGGAGACCCGCTGGCGCGGCAAGGGCGGCGAGGCGCTCACCGTCGAGCAGGCCGGCATGCTGCGCGACGCCGCCCGCGCCGGCAAGCTCATCCCCTTCGCGCGGATGCACCCCTCGATGGCCAAGCTCCCCTCCCAGCACGCCGCCGCGCTCGCCTTCGCCGAGGTGATGGTGGCCGTCGAGTACCTCGAGTCGCGCGGGGGCGGCGCGCTCATGAACGGCGTCCTCGACCGCATCGCCGCCGGCGCCACCGCCGAGCAGGCGGTCTCGAGGTCGCTCGGGCAGCCCTTCGACGGCTTCCTCGACGACTGGAAGCGCTTCATCGCCTCCCGGCCGCTCCCGGCCCACGGCGGCAAGTCGGTCCGGCCGCTGCGCTTCAAGGGCGACCCCGAGCACGGCGGCGACCACAGCGAGTGGGCCGAGATCCCCGACGAGCGGGCGCGCGGCTTCGCCCGCCTGGGCGAGATCCTGCGCGCGCGCGGCCGCTGGGAGGCGGCGCGGATCGAGTACGGCAAGGCGGTGAAGCTGGCCGGCCTCGACATCCCGGTCCTCTCCAGCAAGTACGCCACCGCCGCCATGATGACCGGCCACGACGCCGAGGCCGCCGCCGCGCTCTCCGCCGCGCTCTCCGCCCACCCCGAGGGCTCGACGCTGCACGTGCAGGCGGCGCGGCTCTTCGCGAAGCGCAAGGAGTGGGCGAAGGCGCGCGAGGAGCTGCTCCTCGCCAACCGGGTCGATCCGTTCGACCCCGAGATCCACGCCGGCCTCGCCCAGGCCGCGACCGCGCTCGGCGACCCGCCGGCCGCCGCGCGGGAAGAGAAGTTCGCCAGGCTGCTCTCCCAGGGGGAGCGATGAACGAAGGGCCCACCGAGACCATGAACGAACCCATCCAGCTGGAGTCCCGCGTCGCCGAGCCCGACCTCGAGGCGGTGCGGCAGCTCGCCGAGGCCCGCCGCCTCATGCTCGGCGAGATCGAGAAGCGCATCGTCGGGCAGCGGCGCGTGGTGGATCACCTCCTCACCGCGCTCTTCGCCCGCGGCCACTGCCTCTTCGTGGGCGTGCCCGGCCTCGCCAAGACGCTCCTCATCTCCACCGTGGCCGAGGTGCTGCACCTCAGCTTCAACCGCATCCAGTTCACGCCGGACCTGATGCCCTCCGACATCACCGGCACCGACGTGCTGGAGGAGGACCGGACCACCGGCAAGCGGGTCTTCCGCTTCGTGCCGGGGCCGCTCTTCGCGAACCTGCTGCTCGCCGACGAGATCAACCGCACCCCGCCCAAGACCCAGGCGGCGCTCTTGCAGGCGATGCAGGAGTACCGGGTCACCGCCGGCGGCCGCACCTACGCGCTCGAGCTGCCGTTCCTGGTCTTCGCCACCCAGAACCCCATCGAGCAGGAGGGCACCTACCCGCTGCCCGAGGCCCAGCTCGACCGGTTCATGTTCTACGTGGGCGTGGACTACCCGTCGGCCGAGGAGGAGGCGGAGATCGTCCGCTCCACCACCGCCGCGCACCGCACCACGCTGCAGCGGGTGCTCTCGCCGGAGCGCATCCGCCAGCTCCAGGACCTGGTGCTGCGGGTGCCGGTGGCCGACCACGTCATCCGGCACGCGGTGGACCTCGTGCGCCTCACCCGGCCCAAGGATCCGGCCGCGCCCGACTTCGTGAAGGAGCTCGTCTCCTGGGGCGCCGGCCCGCGCGCCAGCCAGTACCTCATCCTCGCCGCCAAGGCCCGCGCCATCCTCGACGGTCGCATGGCCGCGAGCGTGGAGGACGTCCGCGCGCTCGCCAAGCCGGTGCTGGTGCACCGGGTGATCCGCAACTTCCGCGCCGAGAGCGAGGACGTGACGAGCGAGCAGATCGTGGAGCGGCTGCTGGAGAAGGTGAGGGCGTGATGGAGGGCATGGCGGCCACTCCCTCCCCGTCGCACGGGGAGGGCAGGGGAGGGGCGGCCCTGAAGCCATGACCGCGCCCGCCCATCACCTGCTCGACCCCGAGGTCCTCGCCCGGCTCGCCACCCTCAAACTGCGCGTGCGCGCCATCACCGAGGGGCTCCTCACCGGCCTCCACAAGTCGCCGCAGCACGGCCAGTCGGTCGAGTTCGCCGAGCACAAGGAGTACGCGCCCGGCGACGAGCTGCGCCACCTCGACTGGAAGGCCTGGGGCAAGTTCGACAAGTACTACGTGAAGCGCTTCGAGCAGGAGACCAACCTGCGCGCCTGGCTGGTGGTGGACGCCTCCGGCTCGATGGGCTACCGCGGCGACGAGAAGCGGCTCACCAAGCTCGACTACGCGAGCGCGCTCGCCGCCTCGCTCGCCTACCTGCTCGTGCGCCAGCAGGACGCCGCCGGCCTGGTGGTGGTGCAGGACCAGGTGGTGCGCCACGTCGCCCCGCGCGCCGCCGCCAACCACCTCGCCCAGCTCGTCGCCACCCTGGAGACGCTCGCGCCGGCGGGCCCGACCTCGCTCGGCGCGGCGGTGGACTTCGTCCTCGAGCACGCCGGACGCCGCTCCACCGTGGTGGTGCTCTCCGACCTCCTCGACCGGGACGAGGCGGTGCTGAAGAAGCTGGCCCAGCTCCGCCGGCGCAAGCACGAGGTCTCGGTCTTCCACACCCTCGACCCGGCCGAGCTGGAGTTCCCCTTCGACGAGCCGACGCTCTTCCTCTCCATGGAGGACGACCGCCAGGTGGAGACCCACGGGCGCGACGTGAAGCGGGGCTACCTCGAGGTCCTCGGCCGCTGGCTCGCCGAGCTGAAGCGGAGCGCCGCCGAGAGCGACCTCGACTACCAGCTCTGCGACACCGGCCGCCCGCTCGACGCGGTGCTGCTCCCCTGGCTCGCCCGGCGCGAGCGGAGCGCGGCGTGAGCCTCTCCTTCCTGCACCCGGCGCTGGCCTGGGGCGTGCTCGCCGCGGCCCTGCCGCTCGCGGTGCACCTCTTCTTCCGGCGGCGCCCGCGGCCGGTGCCGTTCCCGGCCATCGACTTCCTCCTGCGGGCGCGCCAGCAGACCGAGCGCCGGCTCAAGCTGCGCAAGCTGCTCCTCTTCGCGGCGCGCACGCTGCTCCTCGCCGCCATCGCCGCCGCC
>JAJXVM010000322.1 GCA_021782135.1 Myxococcales bacterium
CCGGCGGCCGTCCGGCGGCTGCTCGGCCCGCGCGCGCTCCGGGTGGCGAGCCGGCGCGGCGGTCGCGTCGGCCTGGAGACGCTCGCCCTCACCGCCCAGGAGGCGCGGGTGGCGGCGCTCTTCGACGGCCGCTCGAGCCCGGCCGAGCTGGCCGCGCGGAGCCCGGCCGACGCGGAGCTGGTCCACCGGGTGGCGCTCCTGCTCGCCGAGACCGAGCTCCTGGAGTTCGGGCCCGAGCGGCCCCTGCCCGCCGAGGTGCACGCCGTCGCGGAGCCCCGGCCCGCCCCGGAGCCGACCCCGCCTCCCGCGCAGCTCTCTCCCCGTCCCGAGCCGACCCCGCCTCCCGCGAGGCTCTCCTCCCGCCCGGAGCCGACGCCGCCCGCCGCCAGGCTCCCCTCCCCGCCGCGCGGGGAGGGCCAGGGAGGGGCGGCCCCGAGGGCCCCGGCTCCCGCCCCTCCGCCGCGCCCGGCGCAGGAGGTCTCCGAGCTGCGCGCCCTGCGCGAGCGGCTCGCCAAGGCCGATCACTTCGAGGCGCTCGGGGTGACCCCCGACAGCGCCCCCGCCCAGATCAAGGTGGCCTACTTCAAGCTCGCCAAGCGCTACCACCCCGACGCCGCGCCGCCGGGCGAGGGAGACGAGGCGAAGCGGCTGCGCGTCGAGATCTTCGCCCGGGTCGGCGACGCCTGGGGCGTGCTCGGCGACGACCGCAAGCGGGCCGAGTACCTGGAGAAGCGGAAGGCGGGCGCCGACGTCGACGTGATGGCCATCCTCCAGGCCGAGAACGTCTTCCAGGCGGCCCTGCTGCTCGTGAAGGCGCGCCGGTACGAGGAGGCCCGCGGCAAGCTCGGCGAGGCGATCGCGCTCAACGCCGACGAGCCCGAGTTCCACGTCTGGAGGTCCTGGGTGGAGTTCCTCCTCAGCCCGGAGAAGGACCGCAAGCGCCAGCGCGAGGCCGCCGGGACGGTCATCGAGGCGGCGCTCAAGAAGGCGCCCCGGTGCATGCCCGGCTACCTCTTCCTCGGGCAGATGGCGAAACTGACCGGGGATGCGGCGGCCGCCGAACGGTGCTACAAGCGCGGACTCGCCGTGGATCCCGAGCAGATCGACCTGCAGCGGGAGCTCAAGTACCTGAGGAAGTGACGCGTGCCCGCACCCACCAGCCCGAAGAAGAAGTCGCTCATGCCCACCGGCCCGCTGCGCCGCAAGCTGCGCGCCGCCGGCCACCACCTGCACGCCATCGTCCAGGTGGGCAAGGAGGGCGTGACCGACGCGGTGGTGCGCCAGCTCAACCAGGCGCTCTACGACCACGAGCTGGTGAAGGTGAAGATCGGCACCGAGAGCCCCGAGGACCGCTTCGAGGCCGCCGAGCGGCTGGCCCTCGAGAGCGAGGCGCAGCTGGCGCAGATCCTGGGGCGCACCGCGCTCGTCTACAAGAAGCACCCGGAGAAGCCGAGGTTCGAGCCGGGGCCGGCGCGCGCCCAGGAGCCGCCGGCGCGGCCGGCGCGGGGCGCGAAGAAGCCCTCGCGCCGCGCCTGATCCTCGCCGTCAGTGCAGGCTGTTGCCGGTGCCGTGGGCCGGCTCCGGCGGCTCGCCCGGCTGGAAGCGCCGGCGCGCCGCCTCGAGGTCGCGCTCGTCGGCGAGCCCCTTCTCGAGGAGGACGCTCGTCGCCACCTCCGCCTGGATCACCGCGTCGGCGGTGTTCTGCTCGGCCATCTCGACCCGCCCGGACAGCTCGACCAGCCGCGCCTCGAGCTGGCGGGCGCGGGCCTCGGCGGCGCGCCGCGCGCGCCCCGACTCGAGGACCGCCGCGAGGCAGGCGGCGGCGCTGAACAGCGCGAGCACGAGCGAGGCCATCGCTGCATCCTAGCGACCCGATCGGGAGGTGTCGAGGCGCACGGGCCGCTTGCCGCCCGTCCTCCCGTCCGCTATCGCTGGACCGGTGCCGGTGACCGTCAACATGACGCTGGCGGTGAAGCGGCTCATCCGCGACGCGGCCAAGAAGCTGCCGGAGCTGGCCCACATCCGCGCCAACCGCATCCTGGTGGTGGCCGGCGAGGCGCGGCGCGCCTCGCGCGCCACCATCCGGCCCGGCCACTTCAAGGAGACGCGCGCCCGGGCGAGCGGCGCCGGCCACCGCAAGCCGCTCATCCAGATCCGCGGCCGCAAGATCCTGTACGTCATCACCCTGCGGCCCCTCTGGTTCCTCGCCTCCACGCCGGAGGAGCGCATCGGCACCGTCTTCCACGAGCTGTACCACGTGAGCACCCGCTTCGACGGGACGCTGCACCGGGCCCGGCGCCACTCGCGGATGCCGCGCGCCACCTACAACCGGCGGGTGCGGGCCCTGCGGGAGCGGTACCTCGCCCGGGCCGAGGAGGAGCTGCTCGCGCCCTTCGCCCACGTGGGCACGGTCCGGGCGCGCATGTGGCTCGAGCGGCCGGGCGGCTCCTACCGGGAGGGGGAGTACCAGGGGCGGCGGGTCTACACCGAGCGGCAGCTCTTCCTCGGCCTCGTGCCCATGCGCGCGAGCCCCGCGCACCCGCGCCGCCGGCGCGGAGAGGCGACCGGCAAATAGGTTGCCTGCGGCCGCGCCGTGCGGCTATCACCACGGCTCCGTGGCGGTGCGAGGAGGAGACGCATGAAGGTGGCGATCCTGACCGGCGGGGGCGACTGCCCCGGCCTGAACGCCGTGATCCGGGCGGTGGTGCGCCGGGGCGAGCAGCACGGCTTCGAGTTCACCGGGATCCGCGACGGCTGGCGCGGGCTCCTCGCCAACGACCACTTCCGGCTCACGCGGGACGCCGTCTCCGGCATTCTCCACCTCGGCGGCACCATCCTCGGCACCTCCCGCACCAACCCCTTCCAGAAGGAGGGTGGGCCGGAGCGCGTCTTCGACACGCTCGCGAAGAACCACATCCAGGCGGTGGTGGCCATCGGCGGCGAGGACACGCTCGGGGCCGCGCGCAAGTTCTTCGAGCTCGGGATGCGGGTGGTCGGCTGCCCCAAGACCATCGACAACGACCTCTCCGGCACCGACTACACCTTCGGCTTCGACACCGCCGTCTCCATCGCCACCGAGGCCATCGACCGGCTGCACACGACGGCGGAGGCGCACAGCCGGGTCATCGTCTGCGAGGTGATGGGGCGCCACGCGGGGCACATCGCGCTCCACAGCGGGATGGCCGGCGGCGCCGACGTGATCCTCATCCCCGAGCGCCCCATCGACCTCGCCCGGGTGGCGGCGCACGTCACCGCGCGCCAGGAGCGCGGCCGCCGCTTCTCCATCGTGGTGGTGGCCGAAGGGGCCCAGATCCAGCGCGGCAAGGACGAGGTGCAGGTGGCGGAGCTCGACCAGTTCGGGCACGTGCGGCTCGGAGGCATCGCCAACGTCCTCGCCGCCGAGATCGAGAAGCGCACCGGGATCGAGACCCGCACCACCGTGCTCGGCCACGTCCAGCGCGGCGGCTCGCCGAGCGCGCGCGACCGCGTGCTCGGCACCCGCTTCGGCGTCTTCGCCGCCGACCTGGTGCGCGACGGCCGCTGGGGCGAGATGGCGGCGCTCCACGGCGACGCCATCGTCGGGGTCTCGCTCGAGGAGGCGACGAAGTCGCTCCACCTCGTGGATCCGGCGCTCTACGAGGTGGCCGAGGTGTTCTTCGGATGACCGCGCGCCGCGAGCTCAGGCTCCCGCTCACCGCCCAGGGCCGCCTCGACCGCGCGCTCGCCGACGCGCTGGGGCTCGGCCGCGCG
>JAJXVM010000323.1 GCA_021782135.1 Myxococcales bacterium
ATCTGGCTCCGGCGCGGGCTCCGCGCCCGACGGCGGCACGTCGGCCACCGGCGCGCCCTCCTCCGGCGCGCCCTCGGCGGGCGCCTCGTCCTGCGGCGCGGCGGGGTCCTTGGGCGTCTCGTTCATCGAGTCCTCGTTCAGCGGTAGTCCACGTCGGCGGGCGCGACCTCGCCGGCGAGCAGGGAGTCCTTGGCCTCGACCAGGATCTCGGCCCCTGGCCCCTCCTCCTCGAGGCCCGCCTGGTAGATGCGGATGAGCTTGAGCTTCGCCATCTCGAGCAGCGCCAGGAAGGTGGCGATGATGGCCGAGCGCGTGCGCGGCGCCTCGCCCTCCCCGCCCTCGAGCAGCTCCGAGAAGGTGAGGCTGCGGCGCGCGCGCAGCACGTCGGCCACCCGGGAGATGGCGTCGGTGATGCCGAGCCGCTCGGTGACCACCTCGTGCCCGAACTCGGGCTTGGCGTTCTTGAGCGCGCGGTCGAGCGCCTGGATGAGCTTGAAGACCGAGATGTCGGCGAGCCCCTCCGGACCCTCCGGCGCCTCCGGCGGCGGCAGCCGCACCTTGCGAGCGAAGACGTCGCGCTCGAGCACGTCGCGGCCGCCGAGGTCCTCCCCGGCCGCCTTGTACTTCTGGTACTCGAGGAGCCGCCGCACCAGCTCGGCGCGCGGGTCCACGCCGCCCTGATCCTCCACCGGCGCGTCCTCGGCCACCTCGGTGCGGGGCAGCAGCAGCTTGCTCTTCATGAGCATGAGCTGCGCCGCCATGTGCAGGAACTCGCCGGCGATGTCGATGTCGAGCTCGCGCAGCCGCTCCAGCGTCGCGAGGTAGCCCTCGGTGATGCGGGCGATGGGGATGTCGAAGAGGTCGAGCTGGTGCTCCTTGACGAGGTGCAGGAGCAGGTCGAGCGGGCCCTCGAAGGGCGGCTCGCCGGGCTTGGCCGACGGGAGCGTGACCTTGAAGGCGTCGAGCGCCGCGCGGTCGGCCGCCGACGGCGGCGGCGCCACCGGCTCCTCGGCCTCTCGCCGCTTCTGTGAAGGCGCCTTCGCCACGAGGACCCCCGGCGGGCGCGCCTAGAGCTTCATCGCCTCGCGCACCTCGGCCATGGTGCGCTGCGCGACATCGCGGGCCTTGGCGGTGCCGAGGCGGATCAGCTCGTCCACGTCGCCCGGGCGCGCCAGCAGCGACTCGCGCCGCTCGCGCAGCCGCTCCTGGTCCGGGCCGAGCTTCTCGAGCAGCTTCTTCTTGCAGTCCACGCAGCCGATCCCGGCGCTCCGGCAGCCGGCGTTCGCCCACTCGACCGTCTCCGGGGTGGAGTAGATCTTGTGCAGGTCGAAGATCCCGCAGACGTCCGGGTTGCCCGGGTCCTGGCGGCGCTTGCGGGCCGGGTCGGTCACCATGCCCATGATCTTCCGGGTGGTGGACTCGGCGCTCTCGCCCAGGTCGATCGAGTTGCCGTAGCTCTTCGACATCTTGCGGCCGTCGGTGCCGAGCACCTTGGCCGACTCGGTGAGCAGCGGCTTCGGCTCGGGGAAGACCTCGCCGAAGTGGAAGTTGAAGCGGCGCACGATCTCGCGCGACAGCTCGAGGTGCGGGACCTGGTCCACCCCCACCGGCACCGCGTTCGCCTTGTACAGCACCACGTCGGCGGTCATCAGCACCGGGTAGCCGAGGAAGCCGTAGAGGTTCAGGTCGCGGTCGCTCAGCTGCTCCTTCTGGTCCTTGTAGGTGGGGCAGCGCTCGAGCCAGCCGAGCGGGGTGATCATGCCGAGGAGCAGGTAGAGCTCGGCGTGCTCCTTCACGTGGCTCTGGATGAACAGCGCCGCCCGCTCCGGGTCGATCCCGGCCGCCATCCAGTCCACGAACATCTCGCGCTCGGAGGCGCGGATCACCTCGGTCCGGTCGTAGCTGGTGGTGAGCGCGTGCCAGTCGGCGCTGAAGTAGAAGCAGCGGTGGTTGGCCTGCAGCTTGACCCAGTTGGCGAGCGCGCCGTGGAGGTGGCCGAGGTGGAGGCGCCCGGTGGGGCGCATCCCCGAGACCACGATGGGCTGGAGCGGTTCGGACATGGGCGGGCGCCTCAGGCGATGACGTTCACGAGTCGGAAGAGCAGGGACAGGAGGAGGTCCGAGGGCCCGGCGATGATCCGGGGGCCGAGGAAGATGACGCCGATGAGCAGGAACGGCGAGAGCGCGGCGAACCGGTCCCAGGCGCCGCGCCAGCGGTACGGGACGAGCCCCTCCACCACCCGGCTGCCGTCGAGGGGCGGCACCGGGATGAGGTTGAACACCGCGAGCGTGACGTTGAGGGTGACGCAGAGGGAGAGCAGGGCCGCCCCGGGCGAGTGCCGCCCCACCAGGCCGGGGGCGAAGCGCGCCCCGAGCGCCAGCGCGAGCAGGCAGATGAACGCGAGGATCACGTTCGAGAGCGGGCCAGCGCCGGCGGTGAGCATGGCGCCGGTGGTCACCTTGACGCCCCGGCGGAAACGCGACGGGTCGATCGGCACCGGCTTCGCCCAGCCGAAGGGGATGCCGAGGAGCGGCAGGAGGATGGTGCCGAACAGGTCGATGTGCGCGAACGGGTTGAGCGTGAGGCGCCCCATCCGCTCGGCCGTGTCGTCGCCCAGCCTGGCGGCGGTCCAGGCGTGGGCGTACTCGTGGACGGTGAGCGACAGGATGAGGGGCACGAGCAGCATCGCCCCCTGTCGGAGTTGATCCAGATTCAACGTAAGCCTCGAAAAGGGAAGGAGGTTCTTAGCAGCGCGGGGGCGCGGGGTCAACGCGCTCGGGCGCCCCTCGAACAGACGGGGAGGTGCTGGAATTTCAACGAGATATCGCCCGATGGCGCTCAGGCGCGCGGGTGGGTCCGGGCGTACAGTCGCTGCACCTGGCTGCGCTCGACGTGGGTGTAGATCTGGGTGGTGGAGATGTCGGCGTGGCCCAGCATCTCCTGGACCGCCCGCAGGTCGGCGCCGCCGGCGAGCAGGTGGGTGGCGAAGCTGTGGCGCAGCTTGTGTGGCGAGACGCGGCGCGCGATGCCGGTCGCCCGCGCGTACCGGCCGAGCAGCTTGGCGAAGCCCTGCCGGGTCATCCGGCCGCCCCGCGGGGTGACGAACAGGTCCTTGCTTCGCCGCCCGTGCAGCAGCCGCTCGCGGGCGTGGGCGAGGTACAGCTTCACCGCCTCGGCCGCCGGGGCGCCCATGGGCACGATCCGCTCCTTCTTTCCCTTCCCGCGCGCCAGCAGCATCCGGGTCTCGAGGTTCACGTCGTTCACCGAGAGCCCGACCAGCTCCGAGACGCGCAGGCCGGTGGCGTAGAGCACCTCCAGCATCGCCCGGTCCCGCACCCCCGCCGCGGTCCGGAGCTTCGGGGCCTCGACCAGCCGCACCACCTCCTCGCGGGAGAGCACCATCGGGAGCTTCCGCTCCTTGCGGGGCGAGTCGACCTCCTCGGTGGGATCGAGCTCCGCGATCCGCTCGGCGAGCAGGAGCCGGTGGAGGCCGCGGATGGCGGAGAGAGCGCGCGCCTGGCTGCGCGAGGAGATGCCCTTTCGCGTCAGTGTCGCGAGGTGCGCCTGGAGGTGCGCCCGGGTCACCGCGGACCAGTCGCGGACGCCCTGCCGCCCGAGGTCCTCGAGGTAGCGCCGCAGGTCGCGCCCGTAGCCCTCGACGCTGTTCTCGGAGAGCCCCTTCTCCACCCGGACGTGCGCGAGGAAGAGGTCGAGGGCCGGCTCGAGGGGGGAAGCCACGCCGGACACGAT
>JAJXVM010000324.1 GCA_021782135.1 Myxococcales bacterium
TGGTCGCGCTGGCAGGCCGCCAGCGCCGCGGCCAGCGCCGCGGCGAGCAGCCGGCGCGACGCCGCGCGCGAGCGGATGGGGCGATCCTGGAGCGGCGAGCCGGGCATCTCGGTCCTTTGAGTAAATGAAGGGACGGTTGACCTACGTCAAGACAAGTAGGCTGTCAACGCTGGGGACGGCCGGGCGGACACCTGGGGACCCGCCCGGCGTCCGCTCTGGCGCGTTCCGGTGGGCGGAGGCCCAGGAGGGGCCGGCCCGTGGGGATTCGCGTGGTGTCAGCGCCCGCTCGCCGCTACCATCCCGCCTCGAAGCGCCCGCCGCGCTCCAGGGGCCGGTCCGCATCGGCTCCGCGCGCGGGCTCCACGCCATCGACCAACCGGGAGAGCTCCGTTGCGCATCCTCCACACCATGATCCGGGTCGGCAACCTCGACCGCTCGATCGCCTTCTACACCGAGGTCCTCGGCATGAAGCTCCTGCGCAGGCAGGACTACCCCGAGGGCCGCTTCACCCTGGCCTTCGTCGGCTACGGGCCCGAGTCGGAGCAGGCGGTCCTCGAGCTCACCCACAACTGGGACACGCCCTCCTACGACCTCGGCGCCGGCTTCGGCCACGTGGCCCTGGAGGTGCCCGACGCCCACGCGGCCTGCGCCGACATCAAGCGGCGCGGCGGGGTGGTGACCCGCGAGGCCGGGCCGATGAAGCACGGTTCGACGGTGATCGCCTTCGTGCAGGACCCGGACGGCTACAAGATCGAGCTCATCCAGCGCGGCACCGCCTGACGGGGCGGGCCCCGCGCGGCCGGCGCGCTGGGCTGGCGGTGGTCTGGGACGCCCACCTCGGCGGCTGGCCGGTGTGCCTCGTCGGCATCGAGCCGAGGCCCGAGGCGGGCTCAGCGAACGCTCTGCCGCACCAGCCCGTCGATCCCCTTGGGCGTGAGCCCCGCCGCCTGGACGGTGCTCCCCCAGGTCGCCTTGCCGGCGCGCACCGGGGCGAAGAGCGCGGCGGGCGTCGTCCCGAGCTTTCCGGCGAGCACGATGCAGAGGATCGCCTCCTCGGTGCCGGCCCCCGCGGCGCGCAGCCGGGCGAGCCCGGCGGGATCGGCGCGCAGCCGCGTCGCGAGCACGTCGTCCACCGCCAGCGCGGCGAGCCGCGCGTCGGAGGCGCCGCGTTCCAGCTGATCGCGGAAGGCCCTCCCGAGCTTCGACGCGCCCTCGCCCGCGAGCGCCGCCTTCCACGAGCCGGCCGCGGACCTGGCGTCGAGCAGCTCGGAGGCCGGCCGGCCGAGCCGGGCGCCGGCCCAGTTCGCCACCCAGAGATCCTCGGCGCTGGTGCCCGACATCACCGAGCCGACCAGCTCCGCCTTGGGCACGCCGTAGGCGGCGGAGAGGAGCGAGCTGCGGGTGGTGGCGAGGATGTAGGGGTCGGCCGCGCCCGGCCGGGCGGCGTCGTAGGTGCGGTCGGTGAAGCAGTGGCACGCCGGTCCGCCCGGGGCGGCGCGGGGGGCGAGCGGCAGGGCGAAGACGGCGGCGGCGAGGAGCGGGCGAAGCTTCGGGGGCATGGGGGTCCGGGCGATGATGGCGGCGCCAGCCTACCGCGCCTGCTCCGCGCCGCGGGAGTCCCCCGGAACCTGGACCGTCGCGCCGGCGAGACCGCGGTGCGGGGTCCCACCGCCGGCGGGGAGGGGACGCAGTCCCCGTCTAGATGGCGTCGTACCGCTCGAACCGCATGGTGAAGAGCGCCCGGCCCTGGGTGAGCGACCGCAGCTCGGTGGCGTAGCCGAACATCTGCCGGAGCGGCGCGTCGCAGGTGATGGCCTTCACCGCCGCGCCCTGGTCGGAGACGTCGAGGATGGCGGCGCGGCGCCTGTCGAGGCTGCCGAGCACCTCGCCGAGGTGCTCGCCGGGCGCCACCACCTCCACCCGCATGAGCGGCTCGAGCACCACCGGCCGGGCCTGGGCCGCCGCGGCCCGCACCGCCTCGGCGGTCGCCACCTTGTAGGCGAAGGGCTTGGAGGCCCCCTCGCGCCAGGCCGCGCCGGTGAGCGTCACCGACACGTCCTGCAGCGGCCACCCCTCGAGCACGCCCCCCTCGGCCGCCTCGCGGGCCCCCGCCTCGGCGAAGCCGCGCACCTCCTCGCGCAGGAAGGGGAGCGCCGCCGCCTCCGGCGCGAGGGCGAAGCGGAAGCCCTGGCCGCGCGGCAGGGGCTCGAGCCGGACCGCCACCTGCCCGAAGACCTCCTCGTCCTCGACCTTGCGCTGGAAGCTCCGCTCGGCCGAGGCTGGCGCGGTGATGGTCTCCCGCCGGAGCACCTGCGGCTCGCCGGTGCGCACCGGCAGCTTGAACTCGCGCCGGAGCCGCTCGGCGACGATCTGGAGGTGCAGCTCGCCCTGACCCGAGACGAGGAGCTGCCCGGTCTCGGGGTCCTCGCCGTAGCGGAAGCTCGGGTCCTCGTCGGCCACCCGCGCGAGCGCGAGCAGCAGGTCGTCGCGATCCTTGAGCGAGGCCGCCTCCACCGCCGCCGAGATCACCGGCTCGTAGCTGGAGATGCGCGAGAGGCGCAGCGGGTGCGCCCGGTCGCAGAGGGTGTCGCCGGTGCGCGTCTCCTTGAGCCCCATGACGGCGAAGATCTGGCCCGCGCCGAGCGAGGCGACGCGCCGCTTCTCGGCGGCGTGGAGCAGCAGCACCCGGGAGACCCGCTCCGCCTTGCCGAGGTCGGCGTTCCAGACCTCGTCCCCCTCGGAGATGCGCCCGGAGTAGACGCGCACGAAGACGTGCCGGCGCTCGTCGTCGAGGAGCGAGACCTTGAAGGCGAGCGCCAGCAGCGGGCCGCGGTCGTCCACCGGCCGCTCCTCCTCCTCCCCGGTGGCCACGTTCAGGCCGGGGAGCCGCGGCACGTCGAGCGGGGAGGGGAGCCAGTCGCAAACGGCGTCGAGCACCTGCGGGATGCCCACGTTGTGCAGCGCCGAGCCGCAGAGGAGCGGCACGAACTTCCCCGAGAGCGTGGCCCGGCGCACCGCGGCCCGGAGCGCGGAGGCGTCGAGCGCGCGGTCGGAGAGCACCGCCTCGGCGACCTCGTCGTCCAGGTCGGCGAGCACCGTCACCAGCTCCTCGCGGTCGCGGCGGGCCGCCTCGGAGAGCCCCGCCGCCTCCTCGAAGGCGCGCGGGTCGGCGCGGTCGGTGAAGCGGACCGCGCGCTCCGAGACCAGGTCCTCGAACCCGGAGAAGGAGGCCTCGGCGCCGATGGGGCGCTGCACCGCGGCGATGCGCTGGTCGGGGAAGTGGCGGCGCAGCGAGGCGAGGGTCAGGGCGAAGTCGGCGCCCACGCGGTCCATCTTGTTGGCGAAGGCGATCCGCGGGACCCGGTAGCGGTCGGCCTGGCGCCAGACGGTCTCGCTCTGCGGCTCGACGCCGTGCGCCGCGTCGAACACCGCCACCGCGCCGTCGAGCACGCGCAGGCAGCGCTCCACCTCGACGGTGAAGTCCACGTGGCCGGGGGTGTCGATGAGGTGCAGCTCGCAGCCGCGCCAGTCGAAGCTGGTCACCGCCGAGGTGATGGTGATGCCGCGCTCGCGCTCGAGCTCCATCCAGTCCATCACCGCCGCGCCCTCGTGCACCTCGCCCATCTTGTGGGTGCGGCCGGCGACGAAGAGGAGCCGCTCGGTCAGGGTGGTCTTGCCCGCGTCGATGTGGGCCATGATGCCGAGGTTGCGGATGGCGCGGATCCGCCGCTCGCCCG
>JAJXVM010000040.1 GCA_021782135.1 Myxococcales bacterium
CGTCGGCAGCGCGGTCACCTTGCCATCGAGTGCCACCACTTGAATCGGCAGACCTTCGGATGCGAGCGCCTTGCGCCGCCACGCCGCCTTGACGGCCCGGTGCAGCGCCGCCCGCAGCCCGTCGAGCGGCACCCGGCACAGCGCGTCTCGCGCCGTGGTGTCGGCCAGCCGCCGCGAGAGCCCCAGCCGCCTCCGCATCGCCGGGGCAAGGTGCTCGGTCAGCACCTCCGCCTCCGACAAGCTCCGGCACCCGGCCATGAGCCCCAGCAGCGTCGCCCGGAGGATCTGCGCCAGCGACCAGCGCCCCTCCCGTGCCCTCGGGTCGGGCACCTCCTCCAGGCCCAGCTCCGGCAGCCTCGCTGCCAAGAGTCCGGCCACCCTCCTCACAGCCCTTTCCCTCATCGATCTCCTCGCGTACGATCTCGGGGTCGTTGGCTACACGCCGGGCTCCTACCCAGCGACAAGCCGTTCGCGGCGGGTGATCTTCAAGCGATCACCCGCCGCTCTTCTTTCGTACCCTGAGCGGAGATGGGCCTGCGAATTTGCGCACGCGCTCGGCGCCACCGCGGCCGGGGCGCAACCCCGCGATCCCTCTCGCCTCGACCGCCTCAGCGACCGGGCCCTACCAATCTTGTCTGTCGCGGTGCGTCAACGATCCCGGTCGCGCTCGCGCTGGCGCTCCCAGGCGGCGGCGAGCGAGGCGAAGAGCGCCCCGGCCTCGGGGGGGGCCACCACCCGAGCGCCCGGCCCGAGCGAGAGCGCGAGGCCGGCCACGCCCTCGGCGCGGTCCGAGCGGAGGTGGGCCACGCAGCCGCCGGCGCGGGCCTCGACGAGCGCGGAGGGGAAGAGCGCCGAGGCGAAGCGCGCCAGCGCGGCGTCGAGCGCCACCGCCACTCGGGCGGCGGGCGTTCGGGAAGGCCCGGCGAGGTCCTCGGTCGCGAAGGCCCGCGCGTCGAAGCGGCCGGGCGGGGCGGGGGCCCGGCGGCGCGTGACCCGGACGGCCTCCACCCGCTCCACCCGGAAGAGCCGCCAGGCCTGTCGCAGTTCGCAGAAGCCCGCGAAGAGCCAGCCCTCCTCGCGCCAGCCCAGCCCGAGCACCGACACCTCGCGCTCGGTCTCCCGCCCGGCCGCGTCCCGGTACCGGATGCGGGCCACCCGCCGCTCCTGGCAGGCGCGGGCGAGCGGCAGGAGCGCGGGGAGCCGCCGCCACCCCGGCGGCGGATGGCGCGCGCGACGTCTCATGTCCGGCACCCTAGACCGAGGGTCCGACACGCCGGGGCGGCGGCGGCGCTCTCCGCTCGTCCGCGAGCACCTCCCGCGCCGCCGCGATGGCCTCGTGAGTGCCGGCCAGGGCGAGCAAATCGCCTTCGCGCAGCACCTCCGCCGCGCTCGGGACCAGCACCCCCTGGCCCTCCCGGGCGATGGCGAGCACCGTCGCGCCGGTGAGGCCGCGCAGGTCGAGCTCGGCGAGGGAGCGGCCCACGGCGTGGCTCGCCGGCGGCAGCCGGAAGGGCTGCGGCTCTCCCAGCCCGGGCAGCATCCGGCGCATGTCGTCGAGCGCGTGCGCCTCCTCGCCGGCGCCGGCACGCGCCTGCTTGGCGAGGGCCTCGACGATGAGCTGGGCCCCGGCCTGGACGTGCCCCTGCAGGTTGGTCGCGCTGCGCCAGAGCCCGACCCCCAGCACCGCCAGCAGCAGCCCCAGCACGGCGGCCACCGGGACGCCGGGGAGGAAGGGCTGGGTGACCGCCAGCAGCGGGACGCCCACCATCGCGAGGGCGCTGAGCTGCAGCGAGACCACCAGCGCGCGCCGCGGCGCGGCGGCGAGGTCGAGGCCGGCGCCGTGGGGGAGGGCGGCGGCGCCGAGCACCACGCCGATGCGCCGGGCGGTGCGCAGCAGCCCGAGGCAGAAGGGGGCCGAGAGCGCGGCCGCGCCGGCCAGCACCGCGCCCCGGGCGAGCGTCGCGTCCAGGCCGGCGTGCGCGCGCAAAAACCGCACCGCTCGCCCCATCTCCACCGCCGCGCCGATCACCACCGCGGCCAGGAGGGCGGCGTCGAGGAGCAGCAGGCGCGCCATCCGGCGCACCCGCGCGGCGAGCGAAGGGCGCCGGGAGCGGCCCCTGAGCTGCTCCACCCAGCTCCCGTAGAGCGCGGCGAAGGTCTGCAGGGGGCGGGGCAGCTTGCGGTCGAGCAGGGCGGCCGCCGCCGGGGAGGCCCGCACCAGCCACGGGGTGGTGAGGGTGGTGAGCGCCGAGACCGCCACCGCCACCGGGAACAGGAAGGGGCGGGTGGCGCCGGTCGCGGCGCCGAGGCCGGCGATGATGAAGGAGAACTCGCCGATCTGCGCCAGGCTCAGGCCGGCCTGCACCGCGGTCCGGCTGCCGTTCCCGGTGAGGAACGCCCCCACGCCGACGGCGATCACCTTGCCGAACACGACCAGCAGGGTCAGCGCCAGCACCGCCCGCCAGTGGAGGGCCACCAGGGCCGGGTCGATGAGCAGCCCCACCGAGACGAAGAAGATGGCGCCGAAGAGGTCGCGCACCGGCTGGACCAGCGGCTCGACCGGGCGCTCCTCGCCGGCCTCGGACACGAGGGACCCGGCCAGGAAGGCGCCCAGCGCCACCGAGTAGCCGAAGCGGGCGGCGAGGAGCGAGATGCCGAAGCAGATGCCGAGGCTCGCCACCAGCGTGGTCTCGGCGGAGTCGAGCCGGTTCACGACCCGCATCGCCCGCGGGACGAGGAGGAGGCCCAGCACCAGCACCCCGGCCAGGAAGCCGGCGAGCCGCCCCGCGGTGAGCGCCAGCTGGCCGGCGGAGAGCCCGCGGCCGCTCGCGACGGCGGTGAGCAGCGCCAGCAGCAGGATCGCGACCAGGTCCTCGACCACCAGGATGCCCACCACGAGGTGGCGCAGGTGTCCGCCCACGCGGAGCTCGCCGAAGGTCTTGGCGATGATGGTGGTGCTGGAGATGGCGACCAGCGCGCCGGCGAAGAGGCTCTCGCGCGGCGACCACCCGAAGGCGCGCCCGGCGAGGAAGCCGAGCCACAGCATGAGGCTGGTCTCGATGGCCGCGGTGAGCGCCGCCACCGGCCCGACCGCGAGGAGCTTGCGCAGGCTGAACTCCAGCCCGAGCACGTACATGAGGAGGATGATCCCCAGCTCCGAGAGCCCCTGGACCACGGCGCCGTTGGCGACCAGCGGCGCCGGCACGTGCGGGCCGACCACCACCCCGGCGAGGAGGTAGCCGAGCACCACCGGCTGGCGCAGCCGGTGGAAGATCACCGTGGTCACCGCCGCGACGGCGAGGACCAGGGTGAGGGCCTTCAGGAACTCGTGCGGGTCGTGCATGCGCCGGGGACGATGCTACACGCCCCGCGCGCCCGCCGGGCGGGGAACGGGGGCGCGGCGGGGGAGAGTCGCCCCCGCCGCGCGCGCCCGCGAAACCGATCAGCCCCGCACGGCCTTGAGCGCCGCCTCGTAGTCGGGCTCCTGGGCGATCTCCGGGACGAGCTGCCGGTGGATCACCCGGTCCTTCTCGTCGAGCACCACCACCGCCCGGGCGCAGAGCCCGGCGAGCGGCCCGTCCTCGAGGAGCACGCCGTAATCCTTGGCGAAATGCTTGGAGCGGAGCATCGAGAGCGGCACCACGTTGGCGAGCCCCTCGACGGTGCAGAAGCGCTTCGAGGCGAAGGGGAGGTCGGCCGAGACCACCAGCACGACCGCGTTCCCGAGCGCACCGGCCTTCTCGTTGAAGCGGCGGGTGGAGGTGGCGCAGACCTCGGTGTCGAGGCTGGGGACGATGTTGAGGACCTTCCGCTTGCCGGCGAAGTCCCGCAGCGAGCAGTCCTTGAGGTCGCCGCCGGTGAGGACGAAGTCGGGTGCCGCGGCGCCCACGGCGGGCAGGTCGCCGCTGGTGTGGATGGGGTTTCCCTTGAGGGTCACGGTGGCCATGGAGACTCCTGGTGATTGGGGGGGACGCCACATCCTAATCGTCGCGATCGTCCGGATCTCGCGAATCGTGACTGGCGAGGAGCGAATAGAGCCGCCGGCGGGTCACCCCGAGCAGCCGCGCCGCCAGCGTCTTGTTGCCGCCGGCCCGCTCCAGGGCGGCGTGGATGAGCGCCCGCTCGTGGTGGTCGAGGGAGAACCCCTCGCCGAGCAGCTCCGGCCCGCGGCCGGTGGGGATCGCCGCGTTGCCCGGGAGGTGCTCCGGCCGGATCTCCCCCTGGCCGGCGAGGATGGTGGCGCGCTCGAGCGCGTTCTCGAGCTCGCGGACGTTCCCGGGCCAGGCGTGCGCGAGGAGCCGGTCCCGGGCCGGGGCCGAGAGCCGCTCGGCCGGGATCCCGCGCGAGGAGAGGAACCTCGCCGCGAGCGGGAGGACGTCCTCGCGCCGGGCGCGCAGCGGCGGCACCGCGATCTCGAAGACGTTGAGGCGGTAGAGGAAGTCCTCGCGAAAGGCGCCCGCCTTGACCGCCGCGGCGAGGTCCCGGTTGGTGGCCGAGATCACCCGGACGTCCACCGAGCGGGCCTCGGTGGCGCCGAGCGGCACGAAGGTGCGCTCCTGCAGGAAGCGGAGGAGCTTCACCTGGGTGGCGGGGGTCACCTCGCCGATCTCGTCGAGGAACAGGGTGCCCCGATCGGCGGCCGCCAGGTGGCCCTGCTTGCGCGCCACCGCGCCGGTGAAGGCGCCCTTCTCGTGGCCGAAGAGCTCCCCCTCGAGGAGCGTCTCCGGCAGGGCGGCGCAGTGCACCTCCACGAGCGGTCCGCCCGCGCGGCGCCCCTGGTAGTGGAGGAAGCGCGCCAGCTGGCTCTTTCCGGTGCCGCTCTCGCCGGTGAGGAGCACCGTGGCGTCGGTCGGCGCCACCTGCCGCGCGGCCGCCAGCACCGCCTTCATGGCGGGGCTCTCGGCCACCAGGTCGGGGGTGAGCCGGTCGAGGAGCGCCGCGCTGCGGGCCTCCGCGGTGCGGCTCGTCGCCAGCCGGCCGACCCGCAGCCGCAGTTCGTCCATGGCGAAGGGCTTCAGCACGTAGTCGGCCGCCCCGGCCTTCATCGCCGCCACGGCGCTCTCGGCGGTGCCGTGGGCGGTCATGAGCACCACCTCGGGGGGCGTGGGGAGGGCGCGGGCGGCGCGCAGCACCTCCAGCCCGTCCACCTCCGGCATGCGCAGGTCGGTCACCACCACGTCGAAGGCCCGCGCCGCCAGGAGCCCCAGCGCCTCCCGGCCGCTGCCCGCCCGGGCCACCTCGTGTCCGTCGAGCTCGAGCATCTCGGCGACGAAGCGGCCCAGCTTCGGCTCGTCGTCCACCACCAGCACGCGCGCCATGATCGCCATCTTATCCGCGGGCCGCCGGGAGCCGCACCTCGAAGGCCGCGCCGGGGCCGGCTCCGCCGACGAGCCGCAGCGTCCCGCCGTGCCGCTCGACCAGCCGCCGGCAAATCGCGAGCCCGAGCCCGGTCCCGCCCTGGCGCGCGGTGGCGAAGGGGAGGAAGAGCCGCGGCCGCAGCGCGGGCGGCACGCCCGGGCCGTCGTCCTCGATCCGGAGCCGCACCTCGCGCGGGAGCGCCTCCCCGGTGACGGCGGCGGTGCGGGCGCCGGCCTGGGCGGCGTTGAGCAGGAGGTTGAGCAGCACCTGCGTGAGGCGGCGCCGGTCGGCCGTCACCGGCAGCGGCGGCAGCTCGAGCCGCACCGACAGGCCGGGGTGGGAGGCGCCCAGGGCGCGCGCGGCGGCGGCGGCGATCTCGGCCAGGTCGGTCCGGGCGAGGTCGAGCGCCGGCTCGCGGCTCAGGTCGAGGAGGTCCTCGGTCAGGTGGCGCAGCCGCTCCACCTCGCCGAGCACGTCGGCCAGCGCCTCCCGGTCGCGCGGCGAGAGGGCCGGCCCGGCGCGGGCGCCGACCAGCTCCACCGCGCCGCCGATCGCGCCCAGCGGGTTGCGGATCTCGTGGGCCACCATGGCCGACATGCGCGAGAGGGCCTCGCCCCGGGCGGCCTGCTCGCCGGATTGACGCTGCCGGGCCTCGGCCCGCGACCACCCCAGGGCGGCGCCGGCCAGCACCAGCGCCACCAGCCCCGAGAGCCCTTCGGCGGCGAGGAGCGCGCGCCGCAGCCCGATCCGCGCCGCCGCGAAGGAGGCACCGCCCTCCAGCACCAGCACCGCGCGCGCCGCGCCGTCGCGGTCGCGCAGGGGGAAGTAGCCGGTCGCGACCGGGACGTCCCCCACCGAGTAGCCGAAGGCGATGGAGCGCTCGCCGGCGAAGGCGCGCCGGGCGCGGGCGGCGTCCACCCGCAGCAGATCGACCGGTCCGGTCGCGCCGGCGGCGTCGGCCACGACCGCCAGCGAGGGCGAGAGCACGTAGGCCCCCTCGAGCCCGTTCGCGCTCATGAGGTCGTGGAGCGCGGCCTGGGCCGGCGAACCGGCGCCGAGGAGGCGCGCCGCGGTCTCGCCCGCCCCCCGGAGCCGCTCCTCCTGCACCCGGTCGAGCGCGGCCGCCGCCGCCCGGTGCAGGAAGAGGGTGGCGCCGAGGGCGCCGGCGAGCCCGAGGAAACCCGCCGCGAGCGGCGCCAGCGCGCGCGGACCGCTCACCACCCGCCGATCCAGGCCAGCCCGACGGTGGGCACGATCTTGGTGTAGGCGAACGCGTCCACGTTGGAGAAGGCCTCCCTCCCGGTGAGGGCCACCCGGGCCATGAGGTGGTTGGAGAGGTCGTACTCCGTGAAGGCGGCGCCGTCGAGGTACTGGTCGCTCCGCTGCGCCGACAGGGTCGGGTCGTAGGCGCCGTACTGCCGGAAGGTGAAGGCGGCGTCGACCCCGAGCCGCAGGCGGGGGGTGAGCCCGAACCGGAGGAGCGCGCCCGGCCCGTGCTCGGTGAAGTCGAGCACGCTCTGCTGGGTGGAGTCATGGCCGAGGCCGTACGCGAGCCCCGCCAGCACCCGCGCGCCGAGGGGGAAGGTGGCCCGCAGCTCGCCGTGCTGGAAGAACCCGGAGAAGGGCGAGAAGCCCGAGTCGTAGGACTCGAACCGGCCGAGCCAGCTGGCGGTCCAGACGACGCCGCCGGCGGTGAACCAGCCCGAGCCGAGCAGCTGGTGGGAGGTGAGGAAGGGGTTCATCCCGAAGGTGCGGTAGCCGAGATCGTACTCGGCGAGCGCGCCGCGATCCCCGCGCCCGACCTGCCAGCCGACGGCGCCGTCCACGCCCTTGAGGTCGTAGGCGCCGAGCTGGAACTGGTCGTGCAGGAAGCCGGAGGCGCGCAGGTAGGGGCCGGAGGGGCCCAGGATCCGGTAGAGCGCGGTGGCGGACACGCCGTAGGTCCCGTCCGAGGCCGAGGTCGGGCCGAAGGTGCCGCCGGGCGCCAGGCTCACGTTCGAGTCCCACCCCGACTCCGCCAGGATCGAGAGCACCAGCTTCCCGTCGCGGTGGGCGACGCGCGCCAGATCGGAGGAGAGGTGCTCGAGGGTCGGATCGGCCGAGGCGACGTCGAAGAGGCGGGCGGCCTCGCTGGAGGAGCCCGCCCGCAGGGCGACCAGGCCGCGGTAGTAGCTGGCCATCTCGCGGTGCTCGGGGCGGGCCTCCGCCTCGCGCAGCAGCGGCTCGGCTGCCTCGTCGTCGCCGAGGTTGTACCAGCAGATCCCCTCGAGCAGCGCCGCGGAGGGATCGGGCCCGCCGGCCCGCGCCCGCTCGAAGAAGGGGATGGCCTCGCGGGGCTGGCCGGCCTGCATGCGCTGGACCCCCTCCTGGAAGGGATCGGCGTGGGCCGGAGCGCGGCAGAGCCCCTCCAGCGCGGCGCGCGACTTCGCGTCCGAGGGGTCGTTGCGCAGGGCGTCGCGGTAGGCGGCCAGCGCCGGCTCGCGGTGCCCGGCCGCCCGCTCCGAGTCGCCCACCTCACGGTAGAGCGGCGCCGAGGCGGGGTCGGGGTGCGGGAGCGGCGCGACCGCCGCGCAGGGGTCCGAGGAGGCGGCGAGGGTGAGGGCGGCGAGGAGCGGCGCGATCACGGCCGGCTCCCGGCCAGCGCCGGCCGCGCCGCGGGGTCCGAGGAGGAGTGGGGCTGCGCGCCGTAGCGGTCGGAGCGGCGCGCCCCGAGCTCGGTGGACTCGCGGCAGAAGGCGCGCGCCAGCACCTCGCGGTGCTGTCCGCGGTATTCGGCGCAGCGGGCGAGGTACCAGTCCACCGCGGTCCGCGGAGGCTCTCCGGAGAGCGCGGTCGCGATCTCCTGGCGCAGCCGGGCCGCCTGGCTGGTGACGCGGGGCCCGGCCCGCGAGTCGAGCGAGGTCAGGGCGCGATCGGCGGCGAGGTAGAGCCGCGCGTCGAAGGCGGCCAGGGCGCGGTAGTAGTCGAGGAGGGCGTCCCGCGCCGGGGCGTCCGGGCCGCCGAAGGCCTCGAGGGCCTCCTCCGGCCGTCCGAGCTGGACGAGGGTCGCGCCGGCGTAGCCGGAGGCCTCCGGGGAGCCCAGCTTCTGGGCCACCCGGAACTCGACCAGCGCCTCGGCGTACCGAGCTTCGCGAAAGAGGCCGGCGCCGGCGAGCAGGTGCTCGCCGGCGCCGGAACCGCCGGCCGACAGGGATACGGAGAGAGCGAGGGAGAGCGCGGCGGTGATCAAGGCGTGCTCCCTTACTTGCGCGCGCCGGTGATGCTGGAGCCGGTCATCATGGTGGTGCCGCCGGTGGCGGTGCCGGTGATGGTGCCGGTGGTGCCAGCCGTGCTCGTGGTCCCGCCCATCACGCCGGTCGTTCCGCCCGTGCTGGTGGTCCCGCCCATCACGCCGGTGGTGCCGGTCGTGCCGGTGGTGCCGCCCATCATGCCGGTGGTCCCGCCGGTGCCGGTGGTGCCGCCCATCATCCCGCCGGCGTAGGTGCCGCCCATCATCCCGCCGGCGCCCATGGTGGCCCCGTGCTTCCCGGCGTTCTGCATCATCGAGGCCGCGTCCACGTTCGCCGGCACGTCGGTACCGGAGTGGGTGCCCATCATCGTCGCGCCCGTGGTCACGCCCATGGCGGCGGCATTGGCGGCGCGAACGCGCGCGTCGGCGGCCATCGTCATGCCCATCGCCGCATGCTGCTGGGCCGCGGCCTGGGCCTGGGCCGCCTGGGCGGCCTGGTGGGTCTGCCCCTGCACCGAGGCGGCGGCCCCGAAGTTGCCGTTCGGCAGGGTGGCCGGCTTGCTGGGCATGCCGGCCTGGTCGAGCATCGCCTGGTGCATCGCTGCGTGGGCGGCGGCGTTGGCGTCCGCGCCGGCGGTCACGCCGGGGGTGGCGGGGGGAGGGGTGGTGGTGGTGCTCGCGTCGTCGGCGCGGGCCATTCCGGTGTGGAGAAGGGCGATCGCCGCCCCGGTCAGAAAGAGATGCTTGGTCATGGTTTGTTTCTCCTGGCCGCTTTCGTGCGGCTCGGGAGTGCTCCTAAGCAACTGGCGTGCCGTCTAGAAAATTCGCGTGGTTACGCTTGTCGGAAGCGGTCCGGCGTTCCAGCCGGTACGTCCGAGTGTACCGGGCGGTACGATCCCCGCCGGGGAGAAACGGTTCGGAGCCGCCGGAGCCGCGGCGTGACCGGCGCGGTCACAGTGTGTTGGCCTTGGCCGGGATTCGGCCCGCCAGACGGAGGAATCGGCCGTGCTTCGCCCCGGCGCTGCTGGCACGATGCCTGCTTCAAGGTCAGCAGAGGTCCATCGGACCCTTCCCGAACAACCTGGAGACACGATGAACATCCGAAAGCTCGCCGCCGCCGTCGCCACCGCCGCCCTCTTCGCCGGCGCGCCCGCCCTCGCGGCGGCGCACGAGCACGGCGAGACGGAGGCCGCGGGCGGCGCCAAGCTCACCAACGCGGAGAAGGCCCAGGCCCGCACCGTCGAGCTCACCGTCACCCGGGCCGGCTTCGTGCCGGCGAAGGTCAAGGTGAAGAAGGGCGAGCCGCTGAAGCTGGTCGTGACCCGGAAGACCGACAAGACCTGCGCCACCGAGATCGTCATGAAGGACGAGGGGGTGCGGGCGGAGCTCCCGCTCGACAAGCCGGTGACCATCTACCTCAAGCCCTCCAAGGCCGGCTCCATCCGCTACGCCTGCGGGATGGACATGATCTCCGGCCGGCTGGTCGTCGAGTAGGCGTTCCCTCCAAGCCGCCTCTCGCCGGCCGCCCACGCTCGCTTCGGCGAGGTGGGCGGCCGTCCTGTCTTCGAGGACGATCCCCGTGGCTCAGGCCTGGCCCGCCCGTGGCTCGACCAGCTCGAGCGGCGTCGCCGGCCCTTCCCGGACCTCCCTCTTCTTCCAGAGGAAGTAGACGGCCGGGTAGACCAGCAGCTCCATCAGGAACGAGGTGGTCAGGCCGCCGACCATGGGGGCGGCGATGCGCTTCATGAGGTCGGCGCCGGTCCCGGTGGACCACATGATGGGCAGGAGGCCGATCATGGCGGCGGAGACGGTCATCGCCTTGGGGCGCACCCGCTTCACCGCGCCGTGCACGATGGCCTCGACCAGGTCGGAGGTGGTGCGGAGCTGGCCGCGCGCCTTCGCCTCGTCGTGGGAGAGGTCGAGAAACAGGAGCATGAAGACCCCGGTCTCGGCGTCGAGCCCCATGAGCGCGATCATGCCCACCCAGACGGCGATCGAGACGTTGTAGCCGAGCAGCCAGAGCAGCCAGACGGCGCCGACGGCGGAGAAGGGCACCGCCAGCATGACCACCATCGCCTTGAAGCTCGACTTGGTGTTCATGTAGAGGAGCGCGAAGATCAGCACCAGCGTGAGCGGGAGGACGAGCTTCATCCGCTCCTTCACCCGCAGCATGTTCTCGTACTGCCCGCTCCAGACCAGGCCGTAGCCGGTCGGGAGCTTCACCGCCGAGGCCACCGCCTCCTTGGCCCGGGCCACGTAGCTCCCGACGTCGATGGCCGAGGTGTCGAAGTCCACGTAGACGTAGCCGGCGAGGAGCCCGTTCTCGTCCCGGATCATGGCCGGGCCGGAGACCATCTTCACGTCGGCGATCTCCTCCATCGGGATCTGCCCCTGGCCGTTGGGCAGCGGCAGCAGCACCCGACGCAGCGCCGAGAGGTCCTCGCGGTAGTCCCGGGCGTAGCGCACGTTGATGCCGTAGCGCTCGCGCCCCTCGATGGTGGTGCTCTGGTTGTCGCCGCCCACCGCGGTCATGACCATGTCGTTGGCGTCGTCCACCGAGAGGCCGTAGCGGGCCAGCCGGTCGCGCTTGAGGACGAAGTCGAGGAAGTAGCCGCCGGCCACGCGCTCGGCGTAGACGCTGCGCGTGCCGGGCACCTTTTGGAGGGCCGCCTCCACGTCGAGGGCCAGCTTCTCGATCTCCTCCAGCTTCGCCCCGGAGACCTTGACCCCGACCGGCGTGCGGATGCCGGTGGAGAGCATGTCGAGCCGGCCCTTGATCGGCATGGTCCAGGCGTTCGAGATGCCGGGGAGCTGGAGCGCGGCGTTCATCTCGTTCTTCAGCTCCTCCTCGGTGATCCGATCGCGCCAGAACGGGCGCAGCA
The DNA here is from genome assembly GCA_021782135.1 of Myxococcales bacterium. Classification (GTDB taxonomy): domain Bacteria; phylum Myxococcota; class Myxococcia; order Myxococcales; family Anaeromyxobacteraceae; genus Anaeromyxobacter_B. The sequence continues at coordinate 11,470 of JAJXVM010000040.1, forward strand.
TCGCCTGGAGCCACTCGGGCGCCCAGGAGGAGTACCAGCGGGGCTTCTCGCGCCACTCCCGCTCCGGCTTGAGGACGATGGTGGTCTCCATCATCGTGAACGGCGCCGGGTCGGTGGAGGTGGAGGCTCGGCCGGCCTTGCCGAAGACGCGCTCGATCTCCGGGAAGGTCCGCAGGATCTTGTCCTGGAGCTGCAGCGCCTTCTGCGCCTCGGCGACGCTCATGCCCGGCTCGACCGCCGAGGGCATGTAGAGCAGGGTGCCCTCGTTCAAGGGCGGCATGAACTCCGAGCCGAGGTGCAGGAACACCGGCACGGCGGAGAGCACGAGCAGCACCGCCGCGCCGATGGTGGCCTTGGGGTGGCGCAGCACGAAGCGGCAGGGTCCCTCGTAGACGCGGTGCAGCGCGCGGCTGATGGGGTGCCGCTCCTCCGAGTGGTACTTGCCGACGAAGATCCGGGTGGCGCTCCAGGCGAGGAAGCGGGGCTTGAAGGTGAAGGGCTCGATGCGCGCGAAGAGCATGCGCATGGCCGGGTCGAGCGTGATGGCCAGCAGCGCCGCGATGGCCATCGCCAGGTTCTTGGAGAAGGCGAGCGGCCGGAAGAGCCGGCCCTCCTGGTCCACCAGCGTGAACACCGGCATGAACGCCACCGCGATGACCAGCAGCGAGAAGAAGACGCCCGGCCCCACCTCCATCAGCGCCCCGAGGCGGACCTCGTGGAAGTCGCCCTTCTTGCCGTCCTGGATCCAGTGGAAGATCTTGTTGTACGCGTTCTCCACCTCGACGATGGCGCCGTCCACCAGCACGCCGATGGAGATGGCGATGCCGGCGAGCGACATGAGGTTGGCGTTCAGCCCCATGGCGTACATGGGGATGAAGGCCAGGGCCACGCTCACCGGGATGGTGATGATGGGGACGATGGCCGAGGGGACGTGCCAGAGGAAGATGAGGATCACGATCGAGACGACGACGATCTCCTCGACGAGCTTCCCCTTGACCGTGTCGATGGCGCGGTCGATGAGCTCGGACCGGTCGTAGGTGGTGACCACCTCGACGCCCTCGGGCAGCGACGGCTTGAGCTCCTCCAGCTTGGCCTTGACCCGATCGATGAGGTTGAGCGCGTTCTCGCCCTGGCGCATCACCACGATCCCGCCCACCACGTCGCCCTTCCCGTCGAGGTCGGCGATGCCGCGCCGGATCTCCGGGCCGAGGGCCACCGTGGCCACGTCCTTCACGGTGATGGGCGTGCCGCGGTCGCTCTTGAGGACGATCTGCTCGATGTCCCGGATCGACTTCACGTAGCCGCGGCCGCGCACCATGTACTCGCGCCCGGAGTACTCCACCAGCCGCCCGCCGACGTCGTTGTTCCCCTTGCGGATGGCGTCGATCACCGCCGAGAGCGGCAGCCGGTAGGCCGCGAGCTGGGTGGGGCTCACCGAGACCTGGTACTGCTTCACCTGCCCGCCGACGGTGGCCACCTCCGACACGCCGGGGACGCTCTCGAGGGCGTAGCGCAGGAACCAGTCCTGGTAGCTGCGCAGCTGGTCGGAGGAGTGCGTCCCGGAGTGGTCCACCAGCGCGTACTGGAAGGTCCAGCCCACGCTGGTCGCGTCCGGGCCGAGCTCGGTCGAGACTCCCTTCGGCAGCTGCGGCAGGATCTTGGACAGGTACTCGAGCACGCGGGTGCGGGCCCAGTACAGGTCGGTGCCGTCCTCGAAGATGACGTAGACGTAGCTGTAGCCGAAGTCGGAGAAGCCGCGGACCGCCTTCACCTTGGGGGCGCCGAGGAGCGCCGCCGTGATGGGATAGGTGACCTGGTCCTCGATGATGTCCGGGCTGCGGTCCCACTTCGAGTAGACGATCACCTGCGTGTCCGAGAGATCGGGCAGGGCGTCGAGCGGGATGTGGCGCATCGTCCAGAAGGAGATGACGAGGAGGACGATGGCGGCGGCGATGACGAGGTAGCGGTTCTCCGCCGAGAACCGGATGATCGCCTTGATCATGGGGCTACTTCCCCCCCATCGCCGCCAGCGAGGCGCGCAGCCGGGACTCGGAGTCGACGAGGAAGTTGGCGCGGGTCACCACCTGGTCGCCGGCGGAGAGCCCCTTCACCACCTCGACGTGGTCCCCGGAGGACTGGCCCAGCTCCACCGGCCGGGGCTGGAACTTGCCATCGCCCAGGCTCACGAAGACGACCTTCTGGGTGCCGGAGTCGATGACCGCGTCGGCGGGGACGCGCAGCCCGTCGCGCGGCGGGGTCTCGAGCGTCACCTCGCCGTACATGTCGGGGCGCAGCTCGCCCCGCGGGTTGGCGAAGTCGAGCCGGACCTTCGCGGTGCGGGTCTTGGGGTCGAGCAGCGGATCGACGAAGGTCACCTTGCCCCGGAAGACCCGGTTCGGGAAGGCGGTGAGCCGGAGCGAGGCCGGCATCCCGAGCCGGATGCGGGCGAGGTCGCTCTCGTAGGCGTCGGCGAGCACCCACACCCCGGAGAGGTCGGTGATCTCGTAGGGCATGTCGCCGGCGTTCACGCGCATGCCGTGGACCACGCTCTTCTGCGTCACCACGCCGCTGATGGGAGAGTAGAGCACCAGGTCCTTGCGCGGCTTGCCGGTGCGCTCGAGCGCCTGGATCTCGGAGGGGGGCACGTCCCAGAGCGCGAGCCGGGCCCGCGCCGCCTCCACCAGGTCCTCGCCGCTGGCGGCCGCCGCCCCGGAGCCCGCGAGCGCCTCCTGCGTCCGCCGCGCGAGCAGGTACTCGTTCTGCACGCTCAACAGCTCCGGGCTGTAGAGGGCGAAGAGCGGGTCGCCGCGCTTGACCGGCTTGCCGATGAAGTCCACGAAGATGTGCTCCACGTACCCGCTCACCTTCACGTTGACGTGGCGGACCCGGGTCTCGTCCACCGCCACGCGCCCCTGCGTCCGCCAGCTCGAGCCCACCGGGCCGCGGCTCACCGCGGCGGTGGTGAGGCCGATGAGCTGCTGGCGGGACGGGTCGATGGTCACCGTGGCGAGCCCGTCGGCCTTCGGTCCGGTTCCCTCGCCCGCGACCTCGTCCTCGTAGACCGGCAGGTAGTCCATCCCCATCTCGTCCTTGCGCGGGACGGGCGAGGTCTGCTTCGGGTCCATGGGCGAGCGGTAGAACTTCACCTTGCGCTCGTCGGGCTTCGCCGCGGCGTTCGGGCCCGCCGGGGCCCCGCCCGCATCCACCGGGACGAGCTGCATGCCGCAGATCGGGCACTCGCCGGGGTGATCCTGGACGATGGTCGGGTGCATCGGGCACTGGTACTTCACCTGCTTGGCGCCGTTGGCCGCCGGCTCGTGGGCGTGGTCGTGCGGGCCGCGGCGGCCGAGCAGGCCGGTGGTGGCGGCCCCGATCCCGACGCCGGCGGCGAGGGTGAGGGCGAGCGCGATCTTGCCGAAGTGCCGCGCGGGGGGGGAGGAGGGGATCGGGTCGTTCATGGCTCTCTCGTCGCGCTGCGTCACATTCCACCCGAGGACGCCGCGCTGGCGCTCTCGGCTTCGGGCGCGGCCACCGCCGCGCCGGCGCCCACGCTCCTGGAACCGCCCATGCCGGCCCCGGCTCCCGGGATGGAGCCGACCTGCATGCCGCCGCTCGCCCCGGCCGGCGCCTCGAGGGAGACCTCGCGCCGGGCGATGTCCACCCGCTGCAGCTGCGCCAGGGCGTCGAGGTAGCCGCCCTGGGTGGCGAGCCAGGTGGCGAGGCCGTCGAGCACCGAGGCGAAGGGGATGGTGCCGGTCTGGTACTGCGCGAGGGTGCTGCTCACCATCGCCTCGGACTGGACCAGGAGCCCCTGCCGGTAGAGCCGGACGGTGTCCCGGGCGCTCGCCAGCAACGCCTGGCGCTCCTCGGTCCGGAGCCGCAGCACCTCGCGGACGGCGTCGGCCCCTCTCGCCGCGCCCTGCGCCCTCGCGGCGCTCTCGGCCACCGCCCGGTCCTGCTTCTCGCTGGACCAGACCGGCAGGTTCACCGTGAAGGTCGCCGCCCACATCGGTTCGAGCTGGCCGCGCGCCATCACCCCGCCGCCCAGGGAGAAGTCGGGCAGCCGCTCCCGGTTGGCGAGGTCCACCCGCCGCTCCGCCTGCGCCTGGGCGATGGTCGCCTGGGCGAGCTCGGGGCTGCGGGCCTGGGCCTCGTCGAGGGCGGTCTCGAGGGTGGTGGCCGCCGGATCGGCGATGTCGCGCAGCAGCCGGGGCGTGACCACCGGCTCGTCGAGGCGCCGCCCGCGCAGCCGGTTCAGCTCCTGGAGCCGGTTCCGCTCGCTCACCTCGAGCGCGATGCGCTGCTGGCGCAGCCGCATCAGCTCGAGCTGCGCGCGCAGCAGGTCGGACTGCGCTCCCTCCCCCACCGCGTACCGCGTCCGCGCCAGCTTCTCCGACTGCGTCCAGAGGGCCTCGGTCCGGCCGAGGAGGGCTAGCTGATCGCGCGCCAGGAGGAGCTCGACGTAGGCGCGGCGCACGTCGGCCTCGATCGAGAGCCGCGTCCGGCCCACGCCCGCGGCGGCCAGGTCCGCGCCGAGCTGGGCCACGTCGCCGCGCAGCCCGCGCTTCCCGGGGAAGTAGAACGGCTGCGTCAGCATGAACTGGAGGTAGCTCGTCTCCATCTTGCCGATGGCGATCTCCCTGAACCCGTCGTTCTGGATCCCGACCGCGAACATCGGGTCGGGCAGGGCGCCCGCCTGCGGGACGCGCTCGCGCTCGGCCTCCACCCCGGCCTCGGCCTGTGCCAGCTCCGGGCGATGGGCGAGCGACTCCTGGATGAGCGCGTCCAGGACCGGATCGGAGGGCTCCGCCGCGGCGGCGGGCGTGGGCGCCTGCGCCCGCGCGGAGGCGGCGGCGAGCAGGAGGACCAGCGAGGCGAGCGAGCGCGACATGGCCGGCACTCTTGCATCTCGCGGGCCAGGAAAAACATCGGAAAACACGCCCGAATCGAAGGATCTGGCCGGTGCCGGGCCCGGGCGCGGCGCACGGCCCGCCACAGGGTAACCGCCCGGGTTACCCCGTGAGGCCCCGCCGCAGGCCCGGGGCGCGAGGCTAGATTGGCCACGCGGTCCGCGGCGGCCGCCAACCAAATTCGGGAGGAGAGAAACACATGGGAGAGGGACGCAGGGAGCAGCGCAAGCTCGGTTCGCAGGGGCTCACGGTCTCGGCGCTGGGGCTCGGGTGCATGGGGATGAGCGAGTTCTACGCGGGCGCGGACGAGGCGGAGTCGATCGCCACCGTCCACCGCGCGCTCGACCTCGGCGTCACCTTCCTCGACACCGCCGACATGTACGGGCCGTTCAAGAACGAGGAGCTGGTCGGCCGGGCCATCCGCGGCCGCCGGGACGAGGTCCAGCTCGCCACCAAGTTCGGCAACGAGCGGCGGGCCGACGGCAGCTGGGTCGGGATCAACGGCCGGCCCGAGTACGTGCGCGCCGCCTGCGACGCCTCGCTGAAGCGGCTCGGCGTGGACCACGTGGACCTCTACTACCAGCACCGGGTCGATCCGGGCGTGCCCATCGAGGAGACCGTCGGCGCGATGGCCGAGCTGGTGCGGGCCGGCAAGGTGCGCTTCCTCGGCCTCTCGGAGGCGGCGCCGGGAACCATCCGGCGCGCGCACGCGGTGCACCCCATCACCGCGCTCCAGACCGAGTACTCGCTCTGGAGCCGCGACCCGGACGACGAGATCCTGCCGACCGTGCGGGCGCTCGGCATCGGCTTCGTCGCCTACAGCCCGCTCGGCCGGGGCTTCCTCACCGGCCGCTTCCGGAAGCTCGAGGACCTGCCGCCGGACGACTACCGGCGGAACACGCCGCGGTTCCAGGGGGAGAACTTCCAGAAGAACCTCGACCTGGTCGCCCGGATCCGTGAGCTGGCCGGGGCGCGCGGCGTGAAGCCGGCCCAGCTCGCGCTCGCCTGGGTGCTCTCGCGCGGGGAGGACGTGGTGCCCATCCCCGGCACCACCACCCGCGGGCACCTCGAGGAGAACGCGGCGGCCGCCGCGCTGACGCTCTCGGAGGCCGAGCTGCGCCGCATCGACGAGGTGGCGCCGAAGGGCGCCGCCGCCGGGACG